>NZ_JAODZG010000048.1:0-24980 GCF_029835135.1 Stenotrophomonas sp. GD04145
CCGCGCGCAGCCGCTGCGACTGTTCCCGCCAGCCCGCCGACCCCTCCGCCATGGCGATGCGCCCGTCAGAGCGCAGCACGCGGTGCCAGGGCAGTGTCGGGTCATCGTTCTGGCCGAGAATGCGTGCCGTCAAGCGTGCCCGCCCCGGCAGGCCCGCGCGCATCGCCACCTGTCCATAGCCCATCACCTGTCCGGGCGGGATCGCGTGGATCACCGCCAGGATGCGCGCGCGCGCCTGGGCCGGCGTCAGCGGCGCAGACGCGTCACCAGCAGCACGCCGAGCAGGACCAGCACGGTGCCGGCGATCTGCGCCGGCCCCATCGGTTCGTCGAGCAGCCATAGGCTCATCACGATGGTGGAAACAGGCCCCAGCATACCGACCTGCGCTGCCAGCGAGGAACCCACGCGCTGCACCGCCAGCATGATCGCCAGCACCGGCAGCACGGTGCAGACCGTGGCGTTGACCAGCGACAGCCACTGCACCGGTGCAGGTGCCTGCCACAGCAGTGGCAGCGGATGGGTGATGGCGAAATGCAGCAGCACCAGACCGCTGGCCACGCAGCTGGCGTAGGCGGTCAGGCGCACCGCGCCGATCCGTGCCACCACCTGGCCGCTGCCGAACAGGTACAGCGCATAGCTGAGCGCGCTGCCCAGCACCAGCAGGCTGCCGACGATGATCTGCCCGCCCTCCCGCTGCAGATCGTGGCCGAACGCCAGCAACACCCCCAGGTAGCTCAGCACCAGCGCGGCGACCTGCCAGCGCCCTGGCCGCTGTCGCGCCAGCAGCACGTTGATCAGCAGCACCAGCGTCGGGTTGAGGTAGAGGATCAATCGTTCCAGCGTGACGCTGATGTACTGCAGACCCTGGAAATCCAGCAGGCTGGACAGGTAGTAGCCGGTGAACCCCAGCCACAGCACGCGCGCCCGGTCTGCCCATGACAGCGGCTCGACACGGCGCGAAGCCCACACCGCCATCAGTGCGAACAGGGGCAGTGCCATCAGCATGCGCAGCGCCAGCAGCGTGGTCGCATCGACACCGTGGCGCAGGCCGAGCTTGACGATCACCGCCTTGCCGGATGCGGCAACGGCGCCGATCGCCGCCAGGCCGATTCCCCCCAGGGCGATGCGTGGGGATGCGGTGGCGATGCGCGGGGAGGAGCTTGACATGGGAACAGCGGCGGGCCGCGCAGGGCGGCCCGGGGGTGCGTGTGGACGCCCATTGTCGCATGGCCCGACGCGGCAACCCCAGCGTCAGCGCATCAGCACCACTTCCTCTGCGGAGGTCGGGTGGATCGCCACCGTGTCATCGAACTGGGCCTTGGTCGCTCCCATCTTCACCGCCACCGCGAAGCCCTGCAGGATCTCGTCCGCGGCCTCGCCCAGCAGGTGCACTCCCACCACGCGCTCTTCCGGCCCGGCGCAGACCATCTTGAACAGGCTGCGCTGGGTACCGTTGGCCAGTGCCTGCAGCATCGGCCGGAAACGGCTGTGATAGACCGTCACCTGCTTGAAGCAGGCACGCGCCTCCTCCTCACCCATGCCAACCGCCCCCAGCGGCGGATGCGAAAACACCACGCTGGCCACATTCTCATAGTCCATCTTCGACTGTGGGCGGCCACCGAACAGACGGTCCATCAGCCGACGCGATGCAGCCACCGCCACCGGGGTCAGGCCCACCTTGCCCGCGATATCCCCCACGGCATGGATGCTGGGTACCGCCGTGGTCTGCCATTCATCCACCTGCACCTGCTCGTGCTCGCCGATGTCGATGCCCAGCGCCTCCAGGCCCAGGCCCCGGCTGTTGCCACGGCGGCCGGTGGCGAAGAACACCGCGTCGAACACGCTGTCCATGGGGCCATCATGGCCGAAGGCGCGGACGCGCTCACCGTCGCGCTGCAGTTCGCGCAGGCGGTAATCAAAGTAGATGCGCACGCCCTGCTGGCGGAGGTTTTCCGCCAGCTGATCGGTCAGCTCGTAGTCGAAGCGTTCCAGCAGGCGCTTGCCGCGTACCAGCAGGCTCACCCGGCTGCCCAGCGCCTGCAGCAGCCCGGCCAGCTCCACCGCGATGTAGCCGCCGCCGATGATCGCGACCTCGGCCGGGGCCGCACGCAACTCGAAGAAGTCGTCGGATACCAGGCCCAGCTCCGCGCCGGGGATGTCCGGACGCTGCGGGTGCGCTCCGGTGGCGATCAGGATGTGGTCGGCGGTGTAGCGCACCCCGTCGCTGCAGGCCACCGTGTGCGCGTCGAGCAGGTGGCCGCGCGCCGGGATGCGGACGACGCCGGTTTCATCCAGACGCTTGTGGTAGCTGGTATGGATGTTGCTGATGTAGGCCTGGCGATGGATCACCAGTTCCTTCCACGACAGTGCCGGTCGTGGCGGCACATCGAAGCCCATCGCGCTTGCCAGGCCGATACGCTCGTGCAGATCGGCGGCCAGCCACATCGCCTTCTTCGGTACGCAGCCAACATTGACGCAGGTCCCGCCCAGTTCGCCGGGTTCCAGCAGCGCCACGCGCTTGCCGTACTGCGCGGCGCGGATGGCGCCGGCCAGGCCGGCAGAGCCGCCGCCAAGGACGATCAGGTCGTAATCATGGGAAGCCGTGTTCATCGGAATCGCTCGGGTCGGTAAGGGGCAGGATCGATCGCTGGCGTGCGGCCACAGACGAGATCGGCGATCAGCTGGCCGGTGCCGGCGCTCATGCTGATGCCGAGCATGCCATGCCCTGCCGCAAGCCAGACGTGAGGATGGGCAGGCGCGCGGCCGATCAACGGTACATCGTCCACGCTCATCGGACGCCAGCCGCACCACTGCTCCTGCAGCTGCGCGCCACGAGGCATGCGCAGGTGGCGATCAGCGGCCAGCTGCAACGCCTGCAGGCGCTGCGCACGCAGCTGCGGGTCGGCACCGGCGAATTCCATCGTGCCCCCCAGTCGCAGCGCGTCGCGCCAGGCGATCACGAACACGGAGTGATCTTTCAGCACCGCCGGACGGGCCGGCACCAGCGGCGGGCGTGACCAGGTCAGCGAGTACCCCTTGCCGGGCTGGATCGGCACCCGCAGGTCGAGCAGCCGTGCCCATCGCGGCGACCACGGGCCGGTGGCCAGCACCAGTTCGCGCGCGCGCAGCGTGCGTCCGCCGGCCTGTACCCGGACCCCGTGTACGTCGCCGCTGAAACCCTGCATCTCGACCTGCTCGTCGATCTCGACGCCCTGCGCACGCAGTACCCGCGCCAGCTCCGCAGTGAAACGGTCCGGGCGCAGCTGGGCGTCGCCGGGGAAATGGATCGCACCGGCAAGCCGATCATGGAACGCCGGATTGTCGCGTGCGTAGTGGCCGCCATCGATGCAGCGGGTCGCAATGCCGTGCGCATCCAGCGCCTCGCACTGGGCGATATGCTGATCGAAGCTGCGTGCATCACCGAACACGTAATCCAGGCCGCGCGTCTCGAATTCACAGTCCAGCCCATGGGTTCCCACCCATTCGGCCAGGCGCACGCGGGAATCATTCAACAGCGCAGCGCGCGCGCGCGTGGCCTGCAGCCAATGCCGCGCATTGCAGCGCGCGCTGAACTGCAGCAGCCAGCGCCACAGCGCGGGATCGAGGCGGCTGCGCACATACAGCGGCGCACGTGGGTCGAGCATCCAGCGCAACGCACGCAGCGGCACACCCGGCGCGGCCAGGGGCGGTGCATGACTGGGCGTGACGGTGCCGCAGTTGCCGTACGACGTCGCTGCTCCCACGCGGCCACGATCGATCACCCGTACCTGCCGTCCCTGTCCGCACAACGCCAGCGCGGTCGCCAGGCCGATGGCACCGGCACCGATCACGATCACGTCATCGCGCGCCCCCTGCATCGCTCAGTCCCGTCCGGCCCCGCGGCGCATCGGCGGCCACTGGCGATAGGTCATCGCCCGCCACAGCCACTCCATCGGTCCGAAGCGGAAGCGGCGCAGCCAGGCATGGGAAAGCGCGACCTGCGCGGCGAACAGCAGCACAGCGAAGAGCAGCTGCACGCTGCGCGGCATCACGTCGAAATAGCCCAGGCCATGGTGGTAGAACACCCAGGTGCACAACAGCGACTGCCCCAGGTAGTGGGTCAGCGCCATCCGGCCGACCGGCGCCAGCCAGCCCAGCCGCGCGCGCCACTGCACGATCCAGGCGAGGTAGCCCAGGCACATCGGCAGCGCGCCGATCATCACCAGCGCCATCGCCGAGGTCACACCAAGGTCGTAGGCACCGGGTGCCAGGTAGGGTTTCCAGGCCACACCCAGCACGGTGACCAGCAGGCCCAGCGGCAAGGCGACCCAGCGCAGCGCCGCGAACAGGCGCGGATGGCGTTCCGGCGCGGCCAGCGCGCCACTGCCGGCCAGTCCACTGCCGATCAGGAACATGCCCAGTACCGCCGGGCCGGTGATCAGCAGCGCCCCCATCGACGAACCAAACTCATGCAGGCGCTGGATGCAGGCCTGGATCCAGTTGCCGTGTCCGTAGACCATGCGCTCCCGGGCGATGCTCTGCTGCGCGTCGACCAGCATCTGCTGCGCGTCCTGCGGCGTCGCCAGTGAAACCATGGCACCGAGCAGCAGCATCATCGCCGCGCCACCGAGGTAGACGATGACGCCCATCCACGGCAGCCAGCTGCGCGGTGCCTCGCGGCACGCCAGCAGGGGCAGCGACGCCAGCGCGTAGAGCACCAGGATGTCGCCGGACCAGACCAGCAGCGCGTGGCACAGGCCGATCAGCATGAGCCCGGCGCTGCGGCGCAGATAGAACGGAGTGAACTCGCGGCCGGCGGTCTCGGCGCGCTGTACCATCACTGCGAATCCGGCGCCGAACAGCAGCGAGAACAGGGTGAAGAACTTGCCCTGCACGAACACATAGACGAAGGCGTCGGCCCAGTAATCGATCCCCTGCCAACGCACGTCGATACCAGTGAATGCCAGGTCCAGCGGTCCGCTGAAGGCCTCCATGTTCATCAGCAGGATGCCCAGCAACGCGGCCCCGCGCAGTATGTCCAGCACGGCGATGCGGTCGCCGGAGGCGACCGGCTGCAGGGAAGACGAAGCGCTGTTCACAGGACATCCGGCGGGCAGGTCCTTCATTATGCAGCCCGCCTGCGCGCCGTGGACGAGCGCGCGGTGTTCCAGACATGCAACGGCCCGCCGAAGCGGGCCGTTGCTGCCGTCGCGATCGCAGGGCGATCAGTGCGCGTGACCGCCGTCGCCGTGAACGTGGCCGTGCTCGATCTCTTCCTTGCCGGCTTCGCGGACGTCGACGATTTCCACGTCGAAGTGCAGGTCCTTGCCGGCCATCGGATGGTTGAGATCGACGTCGACCACGCTCATGCCGACCTTCTGCACGGTCACCGCACGCGGGCCGAAGTTGGTCTGCAGCACGACCTGCTGGCCCGGCGCCAGCTTGGTATTGCCGAAGTGCTTCTTCGGCACGCGCTGGGACAGGCCTTCGCGGCGCTCGCCATAGGCGTCGGCCGCCGTGACGTCGACACTGAAGGTGGCGCCGGCTTCCTTGTCCATCATGGCGTTTTCCAGGCCCGGGATGATGTTGCCGTGACCGATCAGGATCGCCAGCGGCTCGCCGCGGTCCTTGGACGATTCGATCGGCTCCTGGCCGACTTCGGAAACGGTGTAGTGGAAGCGGACAACGCGGTCTTTTTCGATCTTCATGCGCGACTCTGTCTGGTTCTGCCGGAGGCAGACGGGTTGGGGCGGGTTGTCGCCCGGCGGGGACGCCGCCATCATGACGGCCAATCCAAGGTGGCGCATTATCCGGAGAACATGCACATCACGCCAGTTTCGTCCGGCCCGCGCCGGCTGTCCGCGCCCGCCCTGCTGCTGGTCCTGCCCCTGCTGCTGACCGCCTGCGGCGGCGGCAAGGCCACCCGGACGGCGGCGCCCCCGCCGTCGGCGCACTGGCCGGCGACCACCCCGGACAATCCCGAGGCCGCCAATTCAGTACTGATGCGTGCCATCAGCCTGGTCGGCACGCCCTACCGTTACGGCGGCAACACCCCCGAATCGGGCTTCGACTGCAGTGGCCTGGTCGCCTATGTCTACCGCGAGATGCTGGATCTGAAGCTGCCGCGCACCTCGCGCGACCTGGCCGCCGTACAGGGCCCGAGGATCGATCCGAAGCGTCTGGCCACGGGTGACCTGGTGTTCTTCGGCAGCCGCGGCAACGTCACCCATGTCGGCATCTATGTCGGCGAGGGGCGCTTCGTGCACGCCCCCAGCACCGGCGGCACGGTGCGCCTGGACTCGCTCAGCGGGCCCTACTGGAAGGACCACTACACAGGGGCCAAACGCGTCCTTCGCTAAAATGAACAGGCGACATGTTCAAAATTGAGAATTACGTCACAGTGGAAATAACGGTTTTATAACGGAATTTTTAACTTATCAGTGCTTTTACAGGGCATGATGCCCCATCGTTTTTTTTCTGTGACCGACGCGTGACGACTGACGACCTGACGTGCAAAGGCCAGACCGCCGCTTCCCCGCGTAGTGTCCGCCCTGTTCTTCTGGGCTTGGCACTGTGCCTGACCAGCCTCCCCGCCTGGTCGCAGACCGTTCCCTCACGCGCCGACGCTGCTCCGGTCCCGGCGACCGACAATGGCGTACGTGTGACGGGCAAGACCGACGCCGCGGCCCCCCAGCGCAGCCGCACCGATGCAGCCGCCAGTGCCACGCTGGCCGCCCTGCTGCCGCACCTGGCCGCCAACGACACCATTCCGCTGATGGACCGCTCGGCCATGGTCGCCGGCGATCTGAGCCGCCTGCTCGCCAACTACGACACCAGCAGCGCTGCCAATGGCAGCGTTGTCGGCAGCGCCGCCGACAATGGCAAGGTGCAGTCGCTGCTGCGGCGGGCGATGACCCTGCTCGGCACCCCCTATCGCTGGGGTGGCAGCAATCCGGACAGCGGCTTCGACTGCAGCGGCCTGGTCGGCTACGTCTTCCGTTCGGCGCTGGGCATCGAACTGCCGCGCGTCTCCCGCGAGATGGCACACGACAACAACGCCGAGCTGATCAACGACCGTGCCGCCCTGGCCGCGGGTGACCTGGTGTTCTTCGGTCGCAAGGGCCGGGTCGACCACGTCGGCATCTATGTGGGTGACGGCCGCTTCCTGCATGCCCCGAGCGCAGGCAAGGATGTCCGGGTGGACACCCTGCTCAGCGGCTACTGGGGCAACAAGTTCATGCAGGCGCGCCGCGTCGAGCTCTGACGCCGCCTTTCCAGGCACCGCCTGATAGCTGAAAGCCGCTGCCCTGCAGCGGCTTTTTCGTTGCCCGCGGAATGCCTGGGATGCGTCTTCCCTTCCCTGGCCCGGCGGGCACGCCCACAACGAAAAGGCCCGCCAGTCCGGCGGGCCTTCCATCTTCCGCATGACAGGCCGCTGCGCGGCGTCTCAGCTGCGTGGTGGCGTAGGGTCCGGGTCATCCACGCCCACGTTGCTGGACGGATTGTCGTACACCGACTGGTCGAGCAGGCCGGTCTCCTTGGCCACCAGCACCGGCACCAGCATCTGACCGGTCACGTTGGTCATGGTGCGCATCATGTCCAGGATACGGTCGATGGCATACAGGTAACCGATGGTCTCCAGCGGCAGATTGGCGGCACTGAGCACGACGGTGGCCATGATCACGGCCGTACCCGGCACACCGGCAGTACCGAAGCTGCCCAGCACCGAGGCGATCAGCACCACCACGTACTGCTCCGGCGTCAAAGGCACGCCGCTGTACTGGGCGATGAAGACCGCGCACAACGCGGGGTAGATCGCGCCGCAGCCGTCCATCTTGATGCTCGCACCCAGTGGCACCGCGAATGCACCGTAGTCCTTGTTGACGCCCAGGTTGTGGGTGATCGAACGCAGCGCCACCGGCATCGCGGCGAAGCTGGAGGAGCTGACGAAGGCGACCTGCATGCCTGGCGCCGCGCCGCGGAAGAACTTCAGCGGATTCAGGCCGTGCGCCAGCAGCAGCGCGCTGTAGACGACCACGATGTGCAACGCACAGGCCACGTACAGGGCCAGCACGAAATGCCCCAGCGGCAGCAGCTTTTCGAAACCGTAACTGCCCACCAGGCCGGCAATCAGGCCGAAGGTACCGATCGGGGTGACTTCCAGCACGAAGCGGGTCACCTGGATCATGATGTCGCTCATCTGGCCGACCAGCTTCCGCGCCTCGGTCACCTTCTCGCCCAGCTTGACGATGGCAAAGCCCACCAGGCCGGCGAAGAAGATCACCGGCAGGATCGAGCCCCTGCCAGCGGCCAGCACGGTCTCGCCGGCGGCATTGACCCGGGTGCCGATGCCGGACAGTGCATAGAAGACGTTGGCCGGCACCACATCCAGCAGCACCTGTACCACGCTGGGAACCTCGCGCGGTACATAGTTGCTGGCCATGGACAGCTGCAGGCCACCGGCACCGGGCTGCAGCACGGTGCCCACGCCCAGGCCCACGCACACCGCCAACGCCGCGGTGATCACGAACCACAGGAAGGTGCGGCCACTGAGCGCGGCAACCGACTTCTGGCCATGCAGTGACGAGATCGCGTTGATGACCGCGAAGAACACCAGCGGCACCGCGATCATCTTGATCAGGGTGACATACAGCTCACCGAGCGGACCGAACCACGTTTCCGCAGCGGGGCCGAGCGCCCAGCCGGCCAGCGCACCAAGCACGAAGCCGCCGACCACGCGCTGCCAGAATGGAATCCGCAGCCAGGCAGAGACCAGCGTCATAGGCAATCCAGAGGGGGAAGGAAGGGATGCTGGCACGATAGCCCAAGGCGGCCCGCAGAACGACCGTCCGCCCGGCAAATCAGTGTGTCATCGGCGTGCCTTGCGATGGCGGGCATAATGAACGTCCCGTTACAGTTTGTGAGATCCCAGCGTCCATGCGCCGTTCCGTCTCCCTGTTGGCCACGTGTGCCACCACCCTGCTGCTCGGCGCCTGCGCCAGCACCACCCCCGCTTCCGCGCCGGCAGGCCTGAAGGTCGCCGTCGAGCCGGTTGCACACCCGGCCGGCGAGACGCCGCAATGGTGGTACCGCAGCGGCGCCGCCCAGGCCGCCGCCAATGGCGCGATGGCCGGCAAGGCCCGGAATGTCATCCTGTTCCTCGGCGACGGCATGAGCCTGACCACCGTGGCCGCTGCGCGCATCTACGAAGGCCAGAAGAAGGGCGGATCGGGTGAAGAGAACCTGCTGTCCTGGGAACGCTTCCCCGCCACCGCGTTCAGCAAGACCTACAACACCGACTCGCAGACCCCTGATTCGGCGGGCACCATGACCGCCATCACCACCGGCGTGAAGACCCACATGGGCGCGATCGGTGTCAGCGCAGGCGCCCGCACCGATTGTGCCGACAGCCTGTCCAAGGGCCTGCTCACCTGGCTGCAGCTGGCCGACAGCGCCGGCCTGGCGACCGGCATCGTGTCCACCGCGCGCCTGACCCACGCCACCCCGGCGGCCACCTACGCGCACTCGCCGGAGCGCAACTGGGAGAATGACACCGATCTGACCGAAGCGGCCAAGGCCGCCGGCTGCAAGGACATCGCCCAGCAGCTGCTGTCCACGTCGCGCTATGGCCGCGGCCCGCTGGTCGCGCTCGGCGGTGGTCGCGGTGAATTCACCACCGTGGAAGAGCGCGATCCGGAATACGACGACAAGGTCGGCCAGCGCCTGGATGGCCGCAGCCTGGTACAGGAATGGCAGCAGGCGCATCCGCAGGGTGCCTACGTGTGGAACAGCAGGCAGCTGGCCGCCGCCGCAAATGCGCCGGCCATCCTCGGCCTGTTCGAGCCGGACCACATGCGCTACGAGTACGAGCGCCCACAGGATCCGGCCGGTGAGCCGAGCCTGGCCGAGCTGACTGCCGCTGCGATCACCAATCTGTCGCGCCATCAGGAAGGTTACGTGCTGATGATCGAAGGCGCTCGCATCGACCATGCCAACCACAGCGGCAATGCCTATCGCGCACTGACCGAAACCGTGGCGATGTCCGATGCGGTGCGGGTGGCGTCGGAAATGACGTCGGCCGACGACACGCTGATCATCGTCACCGCCGACCACTCGCACACCCTGAACTTCGTCGGCTACCCCGCACGCGGCAACCCGATCCTGGGCAAGGTGAAGGACAAGGGCGGTGAGGACGGCGCCGGCAAGCTGGACTACGCGCTGGACGGCAACGGCCAGCCTTACACCACCTTGAGCTACGCCAATGGACCGGGCCACACCGGCAGCACCAACCAGCAGCCGGCGGGCAGCAAGCGCTACCCGCACAACCCGAGCAGCTTCGAGCCGGCCAAGGGGCGTCCGGACCTGCATGATGTCGACACCGAGCATCCGGACTACATGCAGGAAGCGCTGGTGCCGATGAAGTCCGAATCGCATGGTGGCGAGGACGTCGGCATCTGGGCGCGCGGTCCCGGCAGCAAGGCGATCCGCGGCACGCTGGAGCAGAACACGATCTATCACATGATCGTGCAGGCAACGCCGGCGCTGCGCGATCGCCTGTGCCAGGCGGGCACCTGCGATGACAAGGGCGTACCGGTGCAGCTGCCGGCGCCCAAGGCCTTCGAACGCAGCGCCGACGGAAAGTAACGGCACGGCGGACGCAGTGTGCAGCCGGGCCATGCCCGGCTGCATCCCGCCCGTGAGTCGAAGGCGCGGCGCGACCCCGCCGATCACCCTACACTTCACCCGTGACTGCCTTCCCCGCCCTGGTTTCCCTCGATGCACCGCTGCTGGTCGGCTACAGCGGCGGCCTGGATTCGACCGTCCTGCTGCACTGGCTACGGCGCTGCACGCAGGCGGCCGGCGTGGGACTGCGCGCTGTACACGTACATCACGGGCTGCAGTCCGACGCCGATGCCTGGGTCCACCATTGCCAGCAGCAGTGCGCGGCCCTGGGAATCGAACTGGTCGTACACCGCGTGCAGGTCGAGACCGGCACCGGTCTGGGCCTGGAGGGTGCAGCCCGGCAGGCGCGTCGCGCTGCTTTCGTCGCCTCTCTGCGCGACGGAGAGACGCTGGCCCTGGCCCAGCATCAGGACGATCAGGCTGAAACTTTCCTGCTGCGCGCGTTGCGCGGTTCCGGTGTCGATGGCCTGGCGGCAATGAGCGGGGACAGCATGCTCGCCGGCCACCGGCTGTGGCGGCCGCTGCTGCAGGTCCCGCGCGACGCTCTGCATGACTATGCGCGGGCCCACGATCTGCACTGGATCGAAGACCCCAGCAACGACGACGCGTATGCCGACCGCAATTTCCTGCGCCTGCAGGTGCTGCCGCTGCTGCGCCAGCGCTGGCCGCACGCCGCAGCGGCCCTGGCCGGCAGTGCCGATCATTGCGCACGCACCCGCGGCCTTCTGCAGGAGGAGGACACTGAACTGCTCGCACACCTGGAGGCAGCCCCGCGCGTGCTGTCCTTGCAGCTGCTGCGGCAGGTCTCGCCGGAACGCGCCGCACGCGTCCTGCGCACCTGGGTGGCCAGCCATGGCGCGGCACCGCTGCCGGGGCGGGTGCTGCAGCAGATGCTCGAGGAAATGCTGCCCTCCGCTTGCGACCGGCAGGCGCAGGTGCGCTGGCAGGATCACGTCATCCAGCAATGGCGCGAGCATGCCTATCTGCTGCCGGCCGAGCTGCCTGCCCTGCCCCTGGACTGGCAGGAGGAGTGGGACGGCCGGGTGCCTCTGGCCTTGCCAGATGGCGGCCAGCTGCGCCTGCTGGGCGCCGCGATGTTCCAGCAGCCGATGCAGGTGCGTGCACGGCGTGGCGGCGAGCGCATCGTGCTGCCGGGACGCAGCCACGCACATGCCTTGAAGGACTGCCTGCAGCGTGAACATCTGGCCCCCTGGCGGCGCGCGCAGCTGCCGCTGCTGTTTGCTGACGGCAACCTGCTGGCCGCCGCCGATGTGGTGATCGCCGCACCGCTGCAGGCCTGGCTGCACGCTCACGACGCCCAGCTGCGGTGGCAGCCGGGTGGCTGGTGAATTGACCCCTGCGCGCGTGCCGTCCACACTTGCCGCATGGCCAAGAAGTCCCCCGAAAACGCCTCCCCTGTTGCCCAGTTCGAGCAGTCGCTCGAATCGCTGGAGCAGCTGGTGGAGCAGATGGAAACCGGCGAGCTGAGCCTGGAAGCGTCGCTCAGTGCTTACGAACGTGGCGTAGGCCTGTACCGCCAGTGCCAGCAGGCGCTGGAGCAGGCCGAACTGCGCGTCCGGCTGCTCAGCGATCCGGCACAGCCCGATACGGCAGAACCCTTCGATCCGCCCAGCCATGACGGCTGAGGCGGCGTTCGCGCGCTGGCGCGACCGGATCGAAAGCCTGCTCGATGCCGCCCTGCCCTCGCCGGCCGATGCACCGCAGCGGCTGCACCAGGCCATGCGCCATTCCGTCCTCGGCGGTGGCAAGCGCATGCGTCCGCTGCTGGTCTATGCCACTGGCCAGTTGTTCGGCGCTCAACCGGAAAGGCTCGACGCGGCCGCGATGGCGGTGGAACTGATCCATGCCTATTCGCTGGTGCACGACGACCTGCCGGCAATGGACGACGATGCCCTGCGCCGTGGCAAACCCACCACCCACATCGCCTTTGACGAAGCCACCGCGATCCTGGCCGGCGACGCCCTGCAGACCCGCGCCTTCAGCCTGCTGGCCGAGGCACCACTGCCGGCAACACTGCGCGTGGACTGCCTGCAGGCGCTGGCACACGCCTCCGGTGCCGCCGGCATGTGCGGCGGCCAGGCGCTGGATATCGATGCCACCGGACAGCAGCAGTCGCTGGCCGCGCTGACCCGGATGCATGCGCTCAAGACCGGCGCGCTGATCCGTGCCGCGGTACGTATGGGCGCATTGTGCGGCGATGCGCCGGAGCCGCAGCGGGTGCAGCTGGACGCATTCGCCGATGCACTCGGCCTGGCGTTCCAGGTCCGCGATGACATCCTCGATGTCGAAGCCAGCTCCGAGCAGCTGGGCAAGACGGCAGGCAAGGACCAGGCGCAGGACAAGAGTACCTTCCCCGCCCTGCTCGGCATGGAGGGAGCGAAGGCGCAGCTGCGCGAACTGGCGGCCCGCATGCAGGCTGCTCTGGCGGGCTACCACGAAGAGGCCGATGCGCTGCGCGCGCTGGCCAGGCTTGCGGTGGAGCGCGATCACTGACGTGGTGCGCAACGAAAACGCCCGGCAATGCCGGGCGTTTTCATGTCCGCATGCAGCCGGTCTTACTTGATCAGGCGCAATGCGAACGGGTAGCGATAGGCTTCGCCGTTGTTGGCCTTGACCGCGGCAATGATGCAGAACACCAGGCTGACCAGTCCGACGATCGGCATCAGGATCGCGCCGATGACCACGATGGTCAGGATGATGCAGACCACCATCGCGATGGCCACGGTGATCTGGAAGTTCAGCGCTTCCTTGGCCTGGTCGGTGACGAAGGACTTGCCGGCGTCGTCCTTGTTGATCAGCCAGATGATCAGCGCGCCGATGAAACCGGTGAAGATGCCCAGCAGGTGCGCGGCCAGGGCCATGGTGCGCTGGTCTGCCGGGACATCGGCGGTGACCGGCGGCGGCGGCGGGACGTTATCGAATTCACTCACGACAAAACTCCTTTTCATTGGGTGGTCTTGACCCACCGGCATCAGGCCGGTTGCGTCAGGCGGCCATAGCTTACGCCATCGACGCCATCAATCATTACCGGCGATGGTCATCCGCCCCACCAGGATCGAACCGGTCCGGATGTGCGAGCGCGGATCGACATCGCTGCCCACCGCTTCGATCGCCATGAACATCTCGCGCAGGTTGCCGGCAATGGTGATGCCGTCCACCGGGTACTGGATCTCCCCGTTCTCGACACGGAAGCCACCGGCCCCCCGCGAGTAGTCACCGGTCACGCCATTGACCCCCTGCCCCATCAGCTCGGTCACCAGCAGGCCGCTGCCCATCTGCCGGGCGATGTCTTCCAGCGACCCGGCGTTGGCCGCCAGCTGCAGGTTGTGCACGCCGCCGGCATTGGCCGTGGTCTGCAGGCCCAGCTTGCGGGCCGAGTAGCTGCCCAGTACGTAGCGCTGCAGCACACCATCGCGGACCAATGCCGACGCGCGGGTCGCCACGCCATCGCCGTCGAAGGCGGCCGAGCGCAGGCCACGGCGCAGATGCGGCAGCTCGTCGATCTGCATCCAGTCCGGGAACAGTCGCTGCCCGGCGCTGTCCAGCAGGAAGCTGGCCTGGCGGTAAAGCGCGCCACCGGACACGGCCGACAGCAGATGGCCCACCAGACTGCGCGCCACTTCCGGGGCGAACAGCACCGGCATGCTGCCCGTAGCCAGCGAGCGCGGTTGCAGGCGGGCGACGGTACGCGCGGCGGCCTGGCGGCCGACCTGGGCCGGATCTTCCAGGTCCTGCCTGGCCAGCGCACTGGTGTACCAGCCGTCGCGCTGCATGCCATCGCCCTGGCCGGCAATCAGCGCACAACCGATCGAATGGTGGGTGCCGCGCTCACGGCCAATGAAACCGTGCGAATTGGCGTACACCGACAGGCTCTGCGAGGTGGACACCGCCGCGCCATCGGAGTTGCGGATCTGCGCGTCGGCCTCGCGCCCGGCGGCCTCGCAGGCCAGCGCCAGGTCCACCGCCTCGTCGGCCTGCAGGGCCCAGGGATGCCAGCCGTCCAGGTCGGGAAAGTCTTTGGCCATCAGGCCGGCATCGGCCAGTCCGGCGGCCGGATCATCCTCGGTGTGGCGGGCGATCGCGCAGGCCTGCTCCACGGTGGCCGACAGGCTGGCCTCGTTCAGGTCGCCGGTGCTGGCGCTGCCCTTGCGCTGGCCGAAGTACACGGTCACGGCAATGCCGCGGTCGCGGGTGGACTGTACGGTTTCCACTTCGCCCAGGCGCACATTGACCTCCAGGCCGCGGTCCTCGCTGCAGCTGACCTCGGCCTGGCTGGCCCCCAGCGCACGGGCACGCTCGAGCAGCTGCTGGGAAAGGTCGGCCAGCCGTTCCAGGCGGGCCGGGCTGTCGTCGCCGACAACCACTTCAGGGGCGATCACGTTCAATGCTTTATCCTGTACAGGTTGGGCCCGGCATCACGCCGGGCGACTTTTTTGAAAGCAGGTGTGGACGATGCGCGGACGCGACGAAGAAACCGGTGAATTCCTTGACAAGAGCCGCAAGCAGAAGCGCGGCGAAGCCCTGGAAGTCCTGGCCCTGGGTGAGAAGCTGGTGTCGCTGACCCCGGCCCAGCTGGCGCGCCTGCCGATTCCGGAGGATCTGCTGCCGCATATCGCCGAGTGCAAGCGCATCACGGCCCACATCGCCCACAAGCGGCAGCTGGCGTTCCTGGCCAAGCACATGCGCCGCGAGGAAGACGAAACCCTGGAGGCGATCCGCGATGCGCTGGACGCCAACAGCGAAACCTCGCGCCGCGAAGTGGCGATGATGCACCGCGTGGAAGACTGGCGCGAGCGCCTGCTGGACGACGGCGACAAGGCGCTGGCCGCGCTGCTGGACGAGTATCCGCAGGCGGATCGCCAGCAGCTGCGCACGCTGGTGCGCAACGCCCAGGCCGAGAAGGCGAAGAACAAGCCGCCGCGCGCCTACCGCGAGATCTACCAGGTGCTGCGCGGGCTGATGCTGCCGGCCGCGCTTGGCCTGAAGGTCGCCACCGGCGACGACACCGGCGCCAATCTGGACGACGCGACCGACGAGGACTGAGTCCCCGCCGGCCGGGGCGCTGGCCGGGGCCGTTGCCATGTTCAGGCCTGGGTGCCGCCGACGGTCAGGCCCTCGATCAGCAGCGAGGGCTGGCCGACACCCACCGGCACGCTCTGCCCGTCCTTGCCGCAGATGCCCACGCCCTCGTCCAGGGCCAGGTCGTTGCCGACCATGCGCACCTTCTGCATGGTTTCCGGGCCGTTGCCGATCAGGGTCGCGCCCTTCACCG
This sequence comes from Stenotrophomonas sp. GD04145, assembly GCF_029835135.1. Classification (NCBI taxonomy): domain Bacteria; kingdom Pseudomonadati; phylum Pseudomonadota; class Gammaproteobacteria; order Lysobacterales; family Lysobacteraceae; genus Stenotrophomonas; species Stenotrophomonas sp. GD04145. Next base: position 15,956 of record NZ_JAODZG010000048.1, read on the forward strand.
GCGTGGTGATGCGGCCATCCTCGATCAGATAGGCCTCGGTGGCCGAGAACACATACTTGCCACTGGTGATGTCGACCTGGCCACCGCCAAAGTTGACCGCGTACAGCCCCTTCTTCACCGAGCGGATCATCTCCTGCGGATCGTGCTGGCCGGCGCGCATGTAGGTATTGGTCATCCGCGGCATGGTCAGGTGCGCGAACGACTCGCGGCGCGCGTTGCCGGTCGGTGCCATGCCCATCAACCGTGCATTGAGGCTGTCCTGCATGTAGCCGACCAGGATGCCGTCCTCGATCAAGGTCGTGCACTGGGTCGGATGGCCTTCGTCATCAACGTTCAGCGAGCCGCGACGGCCGTCCAGGGTGCCGTCATCGACGATGGTCACCCCCGGGGCCGCCACGCGCTCGCCGATGCGACCGGCGTAGACGCTGGTGCCCTTGCGGTTGAAGTCGCCCTCCAGCCCATGGCCGACCGCTTCATGCAGCAGCACGCCAGGCCAGCCCGGGCCGAGCACCACCGGCATCACACCGGCCGGCGCCGGCACCGCGTCCAGGTTCACCAGCGCCTGGCGCAGCGCCTCGCGGGCGAACGCTTCCGGCCGGCCATCGGCGAACAGTTCTTCGTAGCCATAACGGCCACCACCGCCGGCATAGCCGGACTCGCGGCGACCGTTCTGCTCGACGATGACCTGCACGTTCAAGCGCACCAGGGGGCGGACGTCGGCACCCAGAACGCCGTCGCTGCGCGCGATGAGCACGGTGTCAACGCCACCGGACAGGCTGACCATCACCTGCTTCACCCGCGGATCGGCGGCACGCAGATAGCCATCCAGGCGCTTGAGCACTTCAACCTTGGCCTCGTTGCCGAGCCCATCGATCGGATCCAGCGCCGGATACAGCGCGCGTGCATTGCCGCGCAGCAGCGAGCGGCCCGCCTGGGCACCGCCCTCGCGCGAAATCGCGCGTGCCGACTGCGCCGCCGCCAGCAGCGCATCGGCATGGATGTCATCGGAATAGGCGAAGCCGGTTTTCTCGCCGGCAATGGCACGCACGCCGACCCCCTGCTCGATGGAATGGGCACCGTCCTTGACGATGCCGTCTTCCACGCTCCAGCTCTCACGCCGGGCGTGCTGGAAATAGAGGTCGCCGAAATCGACACCGGGGCCGAGCAGCTGGCCGAAGGTGCGCTCCAGTCCAGCGGTATCCAGGCCGCCGGGGCGCAGCAGGCGGTCTTGGGCAAGGGTCAGGGCGATATCAGTCATGGCTCTCGATCTGGGGATGCAGGGGCACTCAGGCAAGCCCCAGGGAATGGGAGGCCGCGCTCAGCGCGACCGCGGCAGGTCGGTCACGGCCGGTGGAAGGGTCGGCGCAGGTGCGGGAGCCGGCGGGGTCCGTTCGCGGCTGCGTTCGATCACCTCCACCTTCGGCTCCTTCCAGGGACCGGTCACCTTGTAGGTACGGGCGCCGATCTCACCCAGCGGCTTGGACAGCACCGCATTGGTCGCCGCCCCCAGCGCCGCCCCGACCGGGCCACCGGCCACTGCGCCGACCACGGTCAGCAGATTGCCGGCACGCGGATTGACGTCGATGGTCTGGTCGAACTGCTGCTGGCGCAGGTCGGCCTGACCGCGGATGGTGATGTTCGCCGCAGGCCCTTCGATCAGCACCTTGTCGGTGCGGGCCACGCCCTGGCCGAACTGCAGGCTGCCCTCGATCTGATTGAACGCGAAGCCCTTGGAGAAGAAATCACGGAAGTCGAACATCAGCCGCCGCGGCAGCTGGGCCACGCTGAGCAGACCCAGCACGCGACCGGCACCGGGGTCCAGTTCCAGCAGCTGACCGTTGCGCGCATGGATATCCAGCTGGCCCTGCAGATTGCCCAGCTGGAAGTCCGACGGCCCGCCATTCCACGACGCCTGCAGCTGCGCCTGGCCGGCGCCGCCACGCAGCTGGCCACCGTAGTCGAGATTCTGCATCAGCGCGCCGAGATCCTCGCTGCGCACCTGCGCGTTCAGCTCGGTGCGGGCGCCGCTGCTGCTGCCCAGCCAGCGGCCGGTGATGTCGATCTCCTGGTCGGGCGCGCGGAAGCGCAGGGTCTGCACCTCCAGGCCGTTGCCCCGCGGGCGGGTGCGCAGCACGGCCTGGCCGAGCGCCACCTTGCCGAACTTCAGGTCGGCGATGTCCAGCGCGAACGGCGGCAGTCTGGCCGGATCCATGTCGTTGGCGCCGGCCTGCGCCCGGGCCGGTGCCGCTGGCGCACCGGACGCGGCCGGCGGTGACTGCCAGTACACCCGGTCGAGCTGGCCACTGATGGTGCCGCCCTCGGCATTGGGCACGCTCAGGCGGCCAGCCAGCGAAGGGCCGTCCAGGCGCACATCCAGCGCCTGCGCGCCCGGGCGCAGTTGCAGGCGGGTCTGCTCGAACACCCCTCCGATCAGCATCAAGCGGCCGACCTGCACGTCGATCGCCCGCAACGGCATCGGATCGCCGTCGCCGTCTCCGCCGCGGGCCAGGCCGATCCACTCCAACGCGTCCAGGGTCGGGCTGTGACCGTTGACCGCCAGCCCGCTGGAAGGCGGCTCGCGGTCGACCTGGCCGCTGCCGAGGGTCACCTGCACGCCGGTCTGATTGTTATGGCTGCGCGCGGCCAGGGCCAGGCGCTGGCCAAACGCCACGTCGATGCGGCCATCCCCCATCGGCAGCTGCACAGTCACGGTGGTGGCCAGTGGCTCGTCGGCGGGCTTGTCCAGCGGGGCGGGAAGATCCAGGCGCGTGCCTGCCAGATCCGAGCGCAGGCGCAGTTCGCTGGGAGGAGCAGGCGCGCCTGGCGCGACCTTCGGCAGGTTGACGGCGATGGTCCAGGGCGAGGTACCGGTGATGTAGGGCTTGAGCCAGGCCATTTCCGGCGCGCGGTCAATCAGCACGCCTGCATCAAGGCGCGCCGAAAGCTCCGACTCGAAGGCCAGCTTCGGGTCACGCACGAACCCACCCGCGCGCAGGCTCAGTTGGCCGTCCTGGCCCAGATGGCGCACCGCCAGTTGCTCGGCGGCAAAACCACCGTTGCCGTAGCGGGCCAACCCACGCATGTTGTCGAATTCCAGCGCGAAGCGCTTCTCCACCAGCTTCACGCCGGCCAGATCGACCGTGCCCTGCAGGTGACCTCCCCCTTCGTCGGCATGCAGCGGCTGCAGCAGGTCGAAGGTCACCTGCGCCGGCCCGGCGGCGGTCAGGTTGTCCAGCGTCTCGCCGTATTCCTGGTGCAACGGGCTCTGCCGCAGCAGCGCCAGCAGCTTTCCGGCTTCGCTGCGGGTATCGGCACGCACGTACAGCGGCTGCTGGCCGAAATCCTTGATGCCGGCCTCGAAGTGCTGCACCGGCACGCCTGCCAGGTCACCGCGCCCCTGCATGTGGAAGCCAGGACCGATGAAGGCGATGTCGGCGTCAACCTGGCTCATCAGCGGCCAATCGCGCTGGAAGCGGATGTCGCCGCGGGTGATATGGCCGGTGGCCTCGAACCGCCCGTCGTTGTTGTCGAAGGGCCAGTCGTCGAGGTCACCGGTGACCAGGCCGATACCATCACGCACCTGGCCGCCGGCCAGCGCCATGTCCAGCCAGTCGGTGGCTCCCTTGCTCATCCTGGAATGGATCCAGAAGCGCTTGGCGGCCGTCATCGGTACATCGTCCAGCTTGGCCGCCAGCTGCAGCCACGGACGCGTGCCATTGCCCTGGAACCAGACACCACCGCGCAGATCGGCTGCGTAATCCGTGCCTTCCACACGCAGGGCGGCCGTGCCGATGCGCCAGCCGCCGCCTTCGTCGCGCCACCCCACCACCTGGCCTGCCAGGTGCAGGTCATGGCGCACGCCGAAGCCGGTCGGCCAATCGAACTGAAGCTCGCGCTGCGGCTGCAGCTGCAGGCGGAAGCCATCGGCGTCGCCTTCGAAATGGCCGCCCAGCCCTCGCAGGCCAGGTGCGTCACCGACGCTGGCAAAACCCAGCGACTGCAGCTCGCCCTGGGCCCACAGCGGACCGTTGCGCGTGCCGGCCAGCTGCAGTTCCCGCAGATCCAGCTGCGGCTTTGACAGGAACAGCCAGCGCCGCAGGCCAGGTTCCAGGCGGTCACTCAGCGCCAGCGCACGCAGCGCGGTGCCGGCCTGCACCGCCCCGCTGCGGATGCCCAGTTGCGTGCCGACCTGCAGTTGCAGTCCATCAAGCTGCTGCGCGCCGGTGTCGTCCACCAGCCGCAGGCGCGGTACCTGCATCGCCCATCCGTCCGCCTGCCGCTGCCAGCGCAGCAGCGCCTGCATGCGCTGCAACTGCAGCCGGGGCACTGCCAGCCCCGGCATCGGTGCGCCGTCGATGCGCAGATCCCGCAGATCCGAATCGGTGGTCAGCGCCACGGGGACGAAATCGCGCAGGGTCAGCCACACATTGAGTTCGCCGCGTCCTTCACGCAGGCGCACGCCCCCGGCCGCCAGCAACGGCGACCAGGCGCGGAAATCGATGGGATCGGCGCCCAGCCATGCCTCGCCGTCGCCACGCACACGGTCCACATCCAGCACGGCGGTCAGCGGCAGTGCGTCGGTCTGGGCCCACGCCCGCACGCCTACCCGCAGGCGGTCGCCGTTGACGCGCAGGCGCAGATCGACACGCGGCAATACGGTGTCGATGCCGAGTGCCGGGGCCTGCACGCCCAGCCGGCCGCCGATCACCTGCAGCTCGCCCAGCCGGCGCAGCGCCTCCAGCGGGTCACCACCGCTGCTGGGCTGCGGCAGGCCACGCACCGACCAGCGACCGTCCTCGCTCTGCTGCAGATCCAGGGCCAGGCCGCGCAGACGCAGCTCGGTCAACGAACGGCCCGGCAGCAGGCCGCTGTACATCGACACCAGGATTTCAGCCTCGCCGACCGCCAGGCCCTGCCCGGCGCCGATGCGCAGGCCCTTCAGCTGCAGCAGCGGGCCACGACGGGTCCACGCCGTGTCCAGCTGGTCGAAACGGACCGGCTGGCCTGCGCGCTCGCTCAACCAGGCGGCGATCCTGTCGGGGTGTCGCTCGGCCAGCGGCAGCAGCTGGCTGAAGGTGCCCACCAGCAGCGCCAGCCCGACCAGGGCCACCGCACAGGCAGCAATGAGATGACGGCGGATCCTTCGCAGTCGCAGGCGCGGCGGCGCGCTCATCGGCCGCCGCCGACCTTCGGCCGGCGTGGATCAGAGCAGCACAACATCGAACTGCTCCTGCAGGTACTGCTCATCCGCCTGGAAGCGGATGCTCTTGCCGAGGAACTCTTCCAGCTCGGCCACCGCCGCGGATTCCTCATCGGTGATGCGCGCCACCACCTTGGTCGACGCGATCACCAGCAGGCGCGCGGCATCGAACTGGCGCACCGCGCGGGTGATCTCGCGGAAGATCTCGTAGGTGACCGTTTCGGTGGTCTTGATGGTGCCGCGACCGCTGCACTGCGGGCAGGTCTCCGACAGCTGGCGCTCCAGGCTTTCGACCGTGCGCTTGCGGGTCATCTCCACCAGGCCCAGCGGCGAGAAGTCGTAGACCGTGGTCTTGGCATGGTCCCGCGCCAGCGCCTTTTCCAGGGTCCGCAGCACCTGGCGGCGGTGCTCGGCATCGTCCATGTCGATGAAGTCGATGATGATGATGCCGCCGAGATTGCGCAGGCGCAGCTGCCTGGCCACGGCCTGCGCCGCCTCCAGGTTGGTGCGGAACACCGTCTCCTCCAGGTTGCGCTGGCCCAGGAACGACCCGGTGTTGACGTCGATGGTGGTCATCGCTTCGGTCTGGTCGATCACCAGGTAGCCACCGGACTTCAGCGGCACCTGCTTGTCCAGCGCGCGGCCGATCTCGTCCTCCACGCCGAACATGTCGAAGATCGGGCGATCGCCGGAGTACAGCTCCAGCTTCTCGGCCAGCACCGGCATGTACTTGGCCACGAAAGCCTGCAGCTGCGCGAACGTTTCCTTGGAATCGACCTTCACCTTGTCCACGTCCTTGCGGATCAGGTCGCGCACCGAACGCAGCGGCAGGCTCAGGTCTTCATAGATCACGCTGCAGGGGGTGGCGTCGCGGCCGCGGCGCTCCACCACGTTCCAGACCCGCGACAGATAGGCGATGTCTTCGGCGATGGCTTCGGCCGGCTGCCCTTCGGCGTTGGTGCGCACGATGTAGCCGTAGCCGCCGTGCTGTGCCGACAACTCGGTCACCAGCGCCTTCAGGCGCGCGCGCTCGGCCTCGTCCTCGATGCGCGCGGAGACGCCCACCACTTTCGATTGCGGCAGCAGCACCATGTAGCGCGACGGGATGCTGATCTGCGTGGTCAGTCGCGCGCCCTTGGTCCCGATGGGATCCTTCACCACCTGCACCACGATGTCCTGGCCGTCGCGCAGCAGCTCGACGATCGGCACGCTGGCCGGTGGCGGCAGGGTGGTGTTCTCGGTGTCGGCACTGGCCACCGGCGCTGGCCGCACCACGTCGTTGGCATGCAGGAACGCAGCGCGCTCAAGGCCGACCTCGACGAAGGCGGCCTGCATGCCCGGCATCACCCGCTGCACCTTGCCCTTGTAGATGTTGCCGACCACACCCCGGCGCCAGCCGCGCTCGATGTGCAGTTCCTGCAGCATGCCATTCTCGATCACCGCGACCCGGGTCTCGCGTGGGGTCACATTGACCAGGATTTCCTCAGACATCTGCAGCCTCCCTGGCGGCGTTGGCAATGGGAGCCGGCACGCCGCAGCGCGCCAGCAGACGATCGGTGTGCAGCAGCGGCAGCCCCATCACACCGGAGTAGCTGCCGGACAGGTGTTCGATCCAGCGCTCGGCCCCACCCTGGATGGCGTAGGCCCCGGCCTTGTCCAGCGGCTCACCGGTGGCCACATAGGCGGCGATGTCGGCGGCGCCGATCGCAGCGAACGTGACCTCGGACACCACCAGTTCGCTGTCCAGCCCGGCCGCGCCGACCACCACCACGGCCGTCATCACCTGGTGCGTGCGTCCGGCCAGGCGCGTCAGCATTGCCCGGGCATCGGCGGCATCGACCGGCTTGCCGAACACCTCGCCATCAAGCACGACCTCGGTGTCCGAGCCCAGCACCCGTGCGTCCGGGTCATCGGCCAGCACCCGGGCCAACCCGGCGCGCGCCTTGTCGGCCGCAACCCGGCAGACGTACTGTTCGGCGCTTTCACTGGGCGCGCGCTGCTCGACAACCTCCAGGTCAAGCGCCTGGAAGGGGCGTCCGAGTCGGGCCAGCAGCTGGTTGCGTCGGGGGGAGCGGGAAGCAAGATAGAGCATCGGCACAGCATAACCTGAGGCCGCCGCCTGAATCGTCGGCAACCTGCTCCCGCGTGCCTTCAACCCCGAACGGACTCACAGCGCGTTCATCGCTACGACACCACCCTCACGCCACAACAAGGAGATCCCATGCGCCTGACCGCCTCCCCGCTGCTGCTTGCCCTGTCCCTCGCCCTTGGAGCCTCGATGTCCGCCCATGCCGCCCCGCCGCCGCCGATCGCCGCCCCGGCCGAGGGCACCCTGCTGAACATTTCGGCCAACGCCGAAGCGACCCGTGTGCCGGATGTGGCGACCCTGTCGGCCGGCGTGGTCACCCAGGCCGCCGACGGCAACAGCGCCATGCGCCAGAATGCGCAGCAGATGGACAAGGTGCTGGCCGCGATCAAGGCGGCCGGCATCGCCGAGCGCGATGTGCAGACCAGCGGCGTCAGCCTCAACCCGCAGTACCGCTATGCCGACAACGAAGCACCGAAGATCACCGGCTACCAGGCCAGCAACACCGTCAGCCTGAAGGTCCGCGACATCGCCAAGCTGGGCCGGGTGCTCGATGCGCTGGCCGCCCAGGGCGCCAACCAGATCAACGGCCCCAGCTTCGAGATCGACCAGCCGGAGCCGGTCTATGACGAAGCCCGCTTGGCCGCGCTGAAGAAGGCACAGGCGCGCGCCCAGACCTATGCCAAGTCGCTGGGCCTGCAGGTGCGCCGCATCGTCAGCATCTCTGAAAACAGCAACGGCGGCTTCCGCCCGGTGCCGATGATGCGGGCACAGATGGCCTCGGCCGCCATGGACAAGGCCACGCCGGTCGCGCCAGGCGAATCCACCGTTTCGGTCAACCTGGACGTGGTGTTCGAGCTGGGTCGCTGACGACCCGGCACGGCGGGGGCACTGTCCGCCGGACAGCGCCCTGCCCTGATCTGCTGCCCACGGGGCCGGATGCCTTTCCAGCGGAAATGTCTCCGGCCCCGTTGCGTAGATGAAGGCCAGTTCAACATCGCCTGACATGCCTCTAGGCAATGGCGGCCACAACGCGCTAATGCTTGGCTGCCAGCCGCGTGCGGCAAACCCCGATGGCGGCCCTGGTGCGTTGACGTCTTTCGACACTGGCACGGAGGTGGACCATGGTTCGTACGTATCCCGTTGCATCCGCGCACTTCGACCCCGCCCGCATCGCCGCCTGGAGCGCGGCCATCGCACTGCATCTGCTGGCGTTGCTGCTGCTGCTCATCCCCGCCACCTACCAGGCGGTACAGGCCCCGCGTGACACGACCACGGTCCGCTGGATCGAAAAGGTCGAGACACCGGAACCTCCGCCGATCCTGCCCACCGAACCCGAACAGGTGAAGGTCGCCCCCCGCTCCCAGGCGGTGCCGACCGCACCGGCGCTGCCAGCCCCCACCGCAACGGTCGAAGACACGCCGGGCATCGTCCTGCCGGCCGCCGAACCGACCGCGGTGATGGCGCCGCCGACGCCGGCGGCAGCTACGCCGCTGGCGGGAGCCCAGCTGCAGTACCGCAGTGCGCCGCCCCCGGCCTATCCCATCCCCGCGCTGCGCAACCGCGAACAGGGCACGGTCCTGCTGCGCGTGGAAGTGGACAGCAATGGCCAGCCTGTCGCGGTCAGCATCGAACGCAGCAGCGGTTCGCGCAGCCTGGACCAGGCCGCACGCCAGCAGGTGCTGCGCCACTGGCGGTTTGAGCCCGCCCAGCATGACGGCGTGGCGGTGCCTGCCATC
>NZ_JAODZG010000049.1:0-23871 GCF_029835135.1 Stenotrophomonas sp. GD04145
CCGGACCCACCCCGCCATCCCACGGACAGCCCGCTGTTGCTGTTGCTTCGGCCGCTGCCTCTGCGGGTGCAGGGCGCAGCCCTGCCAGCCCCAACTCCCTGAGCATTCCGCGCAGCGGTTTGAGCGCCGCGCGCACACAGGTCGCGGCACGCTAGCCGCAACGGAACCGCCCGTCCTCCATCGAGAACCCTCATGACCCTGCATCACCTGCCGCTGCGCGGCGCCCTGCTGCTGGCCCTGGCTGCGCTGCCGCTGACCGCACTCGCCGAAGCCACCTCACCCGCACCCACCCGGCAGATGCCCGGCGTCTATCACCACCGCATCGGCACCCTGCAGGTCACCGCCCTGTTCGATGGCGTGGTCGCACTCGGCCGGCAGGAAGTGGTCGACGTGCCGCCGACGCTGGTCACCCGCCTGCTGGAAGGCCGCTATGTCCCCGAAGACAGCAAGGGCCTGCAGACCGCGGTCAATGCTTACCTGATCCGCCAGGGCAATCACCTCACCCTGGTCGACACGGGCACCGCACAGTGCTTCGGTCCCGGCCTGGGCCAGGTACTGGGCAACCTGCGTGCCGCAGGCGTGGATCCCGCCGAGGTGGACGACATCCTGCTGACCCACGCCCACCCTGACCATCTGTGCGGCGTGCTCGACGCGCAGGGCAAGCCGGCCTATCCGAACGCGACGGTGTGGCTGTCCAGGGCCGACGCGGACTACTGGCTCAACCCGGCCAGCGAAACCACCGCACCGGAGGGCGTGCGCTTTGCCTTCCCGCTCGCCCGAACCGCCGTGGCGCCTTATCAGGCCAGCGGCCACCTGCGTACCTTCCAGCCTGGCGATGCCCTCCCAGGCGGTGCCCTGGCGATGGATACCCATGGCCACACCCCCGGCCACGTCTCCTACCGGTTCGACAGCCAGGGCCAGTCACTGCTGGTGTGGGGCGACGTGCTGCACTTCCACGCGGTGCAGTTCGCCCACCCGGAAGCCGCGTTCGAGGCCGATTCGGACCGCAAGGCGGCCACGGCCAGCCGCCGCAGTCTGTTGCAGCAGGCCACCGCCGGGGCGTGGTGGGTGGCGGGTGCGCATCTGCCTTTCCCGGGCCTGGGCCACGTGCGCAGGGAAGGCCAAGCCTATGCCTGGGTGCCGGCGGAGTATTCGCCATTGTGAGGGTGTGCCGACCAAGGTCGGCACCCACCGATCCGGTAGCGCCGGGCCATGCCCGGCGGGCGAGAGGTTATTCCAGGCCCAGCCAGCCACCGATCACGGCACGGGCTTCGTCCACGCCGGTGCGGTCCTCACCGGAAAACACCTGCACGCTGACGCTGTCGCCGTAGGCCGACTGCAGTTCCTTGCGCACCTTCTGCAGCGTCTGCATCTGCTGGCCGCGGCCCAGCTTGTCGGCCTTGGTCAGCAGCGCATGCGCCGGCAGGCCGCGCTGTACGGCGTAAGACAGCATCTGGCGGTCGTAGTCCTTCAGCGGGTGGCGGATGTCCATCACCACCACCAGCCCCTTCAGTGCCTCCCGGGTACGGAAGTACCTGTCGATGAAGGCCTGCCAGTGCGCCTGCAGCTCCAGCGGCACCTTGGCGTAGCCGTAGCCGGGAAGGTCGACCAGGCTTGCTTCCGGGGTGATCTGGAAGAACACCAGCTGCTGCGTGCGGCCGGGGGTCTTGGAGACGCGGGCCAGGGCATTCTGCCGGGTCAACGCATTGAGGGCGCTGGACTTGCCGGCGTTGGAGCGGCCGGCGAAGGCCACTTCGGCCCCTTCGTCGGGCGGCAGCTGCCGCGCGTTGTGGGCCGAGAGGTGGTAACGGGCGCGTTCAAGGAGCAATGACATGCGCATAGGATCGCATGTTGCGGCGCCGCGCGCCCGTGCCGACGGCCCCAGCGGGGATTTTGCTGCACTGCTTCGTTGACCGTGCGTGGAAACGCCGTTGATAATCCGGGCGATGCCGGCGGCCACCGCCCGGCCCGGTCCATACGGAGCTTTAGCATGCGCCACGCTCGCGTTCTTGCCGTATCCGCCCTTGCCACTGCTGTCGTTGTTGCCGCCGCTGCGTTCGCGCAGACCACGTTGACCCCGCTGCCCGACAACGGGCCGATCAACACCGCCTCGCTGGAGGTGGATTTCAGCAAGACGACCTGGGGCGATGCCAAGGCTGGCCAGGGCAAGGCTGCGGCCTGCGCGGCCTGCCATGGTGCCGACGGCAATTCCACGGTCGAGATGTACCCGTCCATCGCCGGCCAGAGCGAGCGCTATGTCGCCCAGCAGATGGCCCTGATCGCCAACGGCCAGCGCAGCTCCGGTGCGGCAGTGGCGATGGTGCCGTTCGTGCAGAACCTCACCCCGCAGGACATGCGCGACATCGGCGCGTTCTTCGCCACGCAGAAGGCCACCGCCGGCATCGCCGACGACACGGCGGTGACCGAAGGCCCCTACAAGGGCATGAAGTTCTACCAGATCGGCCAGCAGCTGTACCGCGGCGGCGACGCGTCGCGCGGGCTGCCGGCCTGCATGGCCTGTCACGGCCCCAGCGGCGCCGGCAACCCGGGCCCGGCCTACCCGCATATCGGTGGCCAGCACGCCAGCTATGTCGCGCGCCGCCTGCAGGAGTACCAGGCCGGGCAGACCAACGAAACCGACAAGGCGCACTTCCAGATCATGGCCGCAGTGGCACAGAAGCTGACCGAACAGGAAGTGCAGGCGCTGTCCAGCTACCTGCAGGGCCTGCACAACCGGGCCGACGACGTGGCCACCGAAGCCACACCGGCACGACCGGCCGCCGCCCCCTGACCGCCACTGGTCGGCCCGGGCCGCCACCACGGCCCGCGCCTGCGGTATGTTTCCTTCACGCCGGCGACTGCGCCGGCGTTGCTTTTTCAACGGAGATGCGTGTCGATGAGGTTGATTCCCCGCCTGCTGTTGTCCCTGCTGGTGCTGCTGCCGATGGCCGCCAGTGCCGCCCCTGCCGCAGCCCCGCTGGTCGAAGGTCGCGACTACGAGCGCATCGCCCAGGCCGGTCCGTTCCAGCCGCTCGCCGGCAAGATCGAAGTGGTCGAGGTGTTCGGCTACACCTGCCCGCACTGCGCGCGTTTCGAACCGCAGCTGGAAGCCTGGGCGGCCAAGCTGCCGGCGGATGTGCGCTTCACTCCGGTGCCTGCGGCGTTCGGGGGCGCCTGGGATGCCTGGGCGCTGGCCTATTACGCCGCCGAAGAAGTCGGCGTCGCCAAGCGCAGCCATGCGGCCGTGTTCAAGGCTCTGCACGAGCAGGGCACCCTGCCGATGCAGAATGTCTCGGCCGATGAGCTCGCCACCTTCTACAAGGCGTACGGCGTGGCGCCCGAGCGTTACACCCAGGCCCTGCGGGGCGACGCCGTGCAGAAGAAGGTCGACGCGGCGCGGGCATTCGCCCAGCGCACCCGCATCCCCGGTACCCCGGCGCTGATCATCAACGGCCAGTATCTGGTCCGCGGCAACAGCTTCGACGACCAACTGCGCATTGCCTCGGCGCTGATCGCCCAGGTCCGCGCCAACCGCGGCCGCTGAACCAACGCCCACTCCCGACACGGCGCTGTCGCCGCCGCGTGTCATCATTTCCCCCTGGCCGGCGCCCGCCGCCGGCCCCACCATTCCAGATGCTGGAGACGCTTCCATGAAGATCCGCTACGCCCTCGCACTCGCAGCGCTGCTGCCGATCCTGGCGGCCTGCAAGGCCGACGACGGCACCGCCAACACCTCCGCCGCCCCGGCCGAGCCGACCACCGCCCCAGCCAGCACCGAGCCCGCTGCGGCACCGGCCACTGACAACGCAGGCGCGGCCCCGGCAGCCGAAGGCGAGAAGGCCGCCGAAGCCGCTCCGGCGGCCGCTCCGGCCCCGACCACCACCGCACTGACCGGTCCGGCGCCGGTGGCCGGTGAGGACTACCAGGAAATTCCGAACGGCCAGCCCTTCCAGCCGGTTGCCGGCAAGGTCGAAGTGGTCGAGATCTTCGGCTACGTCTGCCCGGCCTGCGCCGCCTTCCAGCCGCTGGTCGGCCCGTGGAAAGCCGGTCTGCCGGGCGACGTGAACTTCGTCTACGTGCCCGCCATGTTCGGCGGCACCTGGGACGACTACGCCCGTGCCTTCTATGCCGCGCAGACGCTGGGCGTGCAGGAGAAGACCCACGAGGCGCTGTACGCCGCCATCCACTCGCAGAAGACCCTGAAGGGCGAACGCGGCCGTGATTCGGTCGAGGACATCGCCAAGTTCTACGCCGGCTACGGCGTCGATCCGAAGCAGTTCGCCGCCACCATGGGCAGCTTCGCGGTGAATGCCAAGACCAACTCGGCCAAGCAGTTCGCGCAGCGCAGCCAGATCAGCGGCACCCCGTCGATCATCGTCAACGGCAAGTACCTGGTGAAGGGCAAGAGCTTCCCGGACATGCTGCGCATCGCCGACCACCTGATCGCCCGCGAGCGCGGTGCGGCCCAGGCTCACTGATCCAAGAGAAGCTGTCCCCGGCCGTGAATTCCCCCTCTACACGGACCCTGCGTCTGCTGACGGCCAACATCCAGGCCGGCTCCAGCACCCGCCGCTACAGCGACTATGTGACCCGCAGCTGGTCACATGCGCTGCCGGCGGGTCGCAAGCGCAGCAGTCTTGATGCGATTGCCACACTGGCGCGTGGGCACGACATCGTTGGCCTGCAGGAAGCCGATCCAGGCAGCCTGCGTTCGGGCTTCACCAACCAGACCCACTACCTGGCGCAGCGTGCAGGCTTCAACTACTGGAGCCACCAGCCGAACCGGCGCATGGGCGGGGTGGCATCCAGTGCCAATGGCCTGCTGAGCAAACTGGAGCCGGTGGAGGTGCAGGACCACGCCCTGCCCGGCCGCATCGGCGGGCGTGGCGTGCTGCTGGCCAGGTTCGGTGATGGCAGGGACGGCCTGGCCGTGGCCGTGGCCCACCTCTCGCTGGGTGCCGGCTCGCGGATGGCACAGCTCGGTTTCATCGCCGAGCTGCTGTCCGACCATCCCAATGCCGTGCTGATGGGTGACTTCAACTGCCTGGCCGAACGGCCGGAAATGCAGGTGCTGTACCAGAAGACCCGGCTGCAGCCTCCAGGCTGCATCGTGCCGACGTTCCCCAGCTGGCGCCCGGACCGCGCCATCGACCACATCCTGGTCAGCAGCAGCCTGCAGACCCGCGCGGTCGAAGCCGTACCGGCGGCCTTCTCGGACCATCTGGCGCTGGCCATGGCCATCGACGTACCGGCCAGCGCCCTGCGCTGATCGGCAGCGCCGGGCCATGGCCGGCGAACGGAACCCAATCCGCCGGGCATGGCCCAGCGCTACCCCGCCTGCAATGCCGGCGCCTTCGACCGCCGCGCCGTCATCGTGCTCCCCACCGAAGCCACCACGGTGCAGCCGATCGCCAGCCACTGCAGTCCATGCAGGTGTTCGTGCAGCAACAGCATCGCCCACAGCGCGGCCACCGCCGGCTCCATGCTGATCAGGATGCCGAAGGTTTCCTTCGGCAGGCGCTTGAGCGCCACCATCTCCAGCGACATCGGAATCGCACTGGACACCAGTGCCACCAGCAGGCCCGCCAGCAGGATCTTCGGATCGAGCAGGGCCGCGCCGGCATGGATCACCCCGACCGGCACCACCACCAGCGACGCCGCCAGCAGGCCCAGCGACACCGAATGGCCGGCATGCAGGTGGCCGGCGCGCTTGCCGAACACGATGTACAGGCCCCAGCACGCCGCCGCACCCAGTGCATACAGCACGCCCACCGGGTCCAGTGCCGCCGCACCGCCCAGCGGTAACAGCAGGAGCAGGCCGACCACTGCGCATCCCACCCACAGGAAATCGATCGGGCGCCGTGACGACAGCATCGCCACGGTCAACGGCCCGGTGAACTCGATGGCCACCGCGATGCCGAACGGGATCGTGCGGATGGCCATGTAGAACAGCAGGTTCATCAGGCCCAGCGTGAGCCCGTAGCGCAGGATGGTGATCGCATCCGCGCGGCGGGTCTTCCAGCGCCAGGGCCGCCAGAACAGCAGCAGCAACAGTGCGGAGAAGCCCACGCGCAGCGCGCTGGTGCCCTGCGCGCCGATCAGCGGGAACAGGTGCTTTGCATAGGACGTGCCAACGGACAGCGCGGTTACCGAGCCGAGCACTGCCAGCGCCGGCAACATCGGCGCAAATCGTGAAGTCTGCATGCGTCCAGTCTATTGCGTCGACGGCGAGCACTTGGCTCAATTACCGGCCCGTCCATGCAACTTCTGCTCACCATGGCCACTGCCCCCGTGCTGGACAGCTTCGACCGCGCCATCCTCACCCTGCTGCAGCGGGACAACACGCTGCCACAGCGGGAGATCGCCGAAGCCGTGCACCTGTCGACGCCGGCGGTGCAGCGACGGATCAGGCGTCTGCAGGACAGCGGTGTGATCGCGGCCAATGTGGCCGTGGTGGCGGCGGCGCGGATCGGCCGACCGCTGACCCTCATCGTCGAGGTGCGCATGGTCAGCGAGCAGCGTGATCGCGTGGCGCCGTTCAAGCAGCGCATGCAGGACGACCCGGCGGTGCAGCAGTGCTATGCCATCACCGGTGACGGCGATTTCCTGCTGGTGCTTTCGGCCACCTCGATGGAGGAATACGACGCCATCAGCGAGCGGCTGTTCGGTGGCGACGACAACATCGAACGATTCCGCACCGCGGTGGCACTGTCCACGCTGAAGCGCAGTTTCGAAGTCCCCCTGGAATGAACCGGCCTCGACACCCACCGCGCCATACTGGCGCGGCATGAATCCTTCGCCCCGCACACCCTCCACGTCTTCCGCCCGCCTGCTGCGCCGTTGGCTGCTGCGTGCGTTCCTGCTGGTCGTCACCGTCGTTGCCGCCCTGTCCGTCTGGAACAGCCGCTGGGCCGAAGCGCCGAAGATGCTGTGGTCATTGGCCCGGATGCCACCGGCCACCGAGCTGCCGGTACCGGTGGACGGCGTGCGGCCGGGCCAGATCGCCGATACCTTCGGCGCGCCGCGAGGGCGCGACCGCAGCCATGCCGGCATCGACATCTTCGCCGCGCGGGGTACCCCGGTCCGCAGCGCGACCCCGGGCGTGGTTGCCGAGGTGCGGGAAGGCGGCCTGGGCGGCCGTCAGGTCTGGGTGATCGGCCCCGGCCGCGAGCGCTACTACTACGCCCATCTGGAGAGCTGGGCTGCAGGCCTGGCGCGCGGCCAGGTGGTGGCCGCGGGCGATCTGCTCGGCCACGTCGGCGACAGCGGCAACGCCAAGGGCACCCCGCCGCACCTGCACTGGGGCATCTACGGCGCAGACGGCGCACGGGATCCTCTGCCACTGCTGCGCCGCTAAGCCGCCGGACGGCGATCTCCCGCAGCAGCCTGACGATCCGGTGCTGCGCGCCCCTGTTCATGATTTGTAAATAGGAATAGTTCGTATTAACATTCCTTTCGATTGCAGCGTCGCCAGGAAGGCGCGCCCGCCTTTCCCCTACCCTTAGCGCCTCGCCTCCTGGATGTCGGCCGAACGCGCATGCTCGTCCAGGAATCCCATGAACCGTCCTGCATTCCGTATCCCGCAGCCTCAGCGGCTGTCCGTTGCCGTGCTCGCCGCACTCTGCGCCATCGCCCCGACCGCCTTCGCAGAAACTGCCACCGATGCGACCACCCTCGACAAGGTGGTGGTCAAGGGCGAGCGCGCGGAGGGCTACTCGGTGCGCCGCACCTCGGCCGGTACCCGCTTCGACCTGACGCCGCGCGAGATTCCGCAGTCGGTCAGCATCATCAGCCATCAGCGCATCGAAGATCAGAACCTGGACGACATCATCGACGTGCTGGCCAACACTACCGGTGTGACCAGCACGCAATCGGACAGCGAGCGCACCGAGTTCTATGCGCGCGGCTTCTACATCGACAGTTACCAGTTCGATGGCCTGCCCACGCAGATGGTGCAGAACTGGAGCTACGGCGATTCCGGCCTGGACCTCGCCCTGTATGACCGCGTGGAGGTGGTGCGCGGCGCCACCGGCCTGCTCAGTGGCGCAGGCAACCCGTCCGCCTCGGTGAACCTGATCCGCAAGCATGCCGACAGCGCCGAGCTGGCCGGCAGCGTATCGGTGAACGTCGGCAGCTGGGGCCGTACCCGTACCACCGTGGACGTGGGCAGCGCGCTGAACACCAGCGGCACCGTGCGTGGCCGGGTGATCGGCAGCTACCTCGACACCGACGCGCAGATGGACCGCTATAACCAGCACAAGACGCTGGGCTACGCGGTGATCGACGCCGACCTGACTCCGGACACGCAGTTGAGCGTGGGCTACGACTACCAGCAGAAGCGCGCCAATGGTGCGACCTGGGGCGGCTTCCCGATGCTGTTCTCCGACGGCTCGGCCACCGGCTACGACGAATCGTTCAACGCCAGTCCGAACTGGACCTACTGGGACACCACCAGCAAGCGTGCGTTCGCCACCCTGCAGCACGCCTTCAGCAATGGCTGGAAGTTCAAGGTCGGTGCGACCCACGATGAGACCAAGGCCGACGACAAGCTGTTCTACCCGGCGTACAACGACTGGACCAGTGGTGCCTCGTTCTTCGACAGGACCACCGGCACCGGCATCTCGCCGTCGGCCGGCTTCTACAACACCGAGCGCAAAGTCAACGCGGTCGATGGCTATATCGACGGCCCGTTCCGGCTGTTCGGCCGCGAGCACCAGTTCATGGCCGGCCTGAGCTACAACAAGCGCGAGTACGCCAACTACGGCGACTACCAGATTGGCGGCCCCGGCCAGAGCTGGGACCCGTTCACCAGCTACCTTGGCTGGACCGGCGACATCTCCGAGCCGAACTGGAACCCGCTGGCGCTGGCCAGCGAAGGCACCATCACCCAGAAGGCCGGTTACATGGCCACGCGCCTGTCGCTGGCCGACCCGCTGAAGCTCATCGTCGGCGCACGCTACACCGACTGGAAGAGTGAAGGCGAAGGTGCGGACCGCTCGCACAAGGTCACCACGCCCTATGCCGGCCTGGTATTGGACATCAACGATACCTTCTCCACCTACGCCGCCTATACCGAGATCTTCCAGCCGCAGACACTGAAGGACCGCAACGGCAGCTACCTCGATCCGGTCGATGGCAAGAGCTACGAAGTGGGCGTCAAGGGCGCGTGGTTCGACAACCGCCTCAATGCTTCGCTGGCGGTGTTCCGCATCGAGCAGGACAACGTGGGCCAGGCCACCGGTGAGCCGGTGCAGGGCAGCCAGAACGAATTCGCCTACCGCGCCGCGCGCGGCACGGTCAGCCGCGGCTTCGAATTCGAACTGAACGGCGAGCTGGCCCCGGGCTGGAACGCGACCTTCGGTGCCTCGCGTTACGTGGCCAAGGATGCCAACGATGCCGACATCAACACCAACCTGCCGCAGACTGCGCTGAAGCTGTTCACCAGCTACACGCCGCAGTCGCTGCAGGCACTGACGGTCGGCGGTGGGGCGAACTGGCAGAACCGCATCTACTACGCGGTCCCGGCCTACGGCCGCATCGAGCAGAGCGGCTATGCCCTGGTCAGCGCCTTCGTGCGCTACCGCATCTCGCCGGAGTTCAGCGTGCAGGCCAACCTCAACAACCTGCTGGACAAGCAGTACCTCTCGCAGATCAACGGCTACGGTGCGTACGGCGATGGCCGCAACGGCTCGCTGACGTTCACCTGGTCGTTCTGATCAGCTGCAGGGAATCAGCCGAGCATGGGCTCGGCTCTACACCCGCAAGGCAGCGCCGGAGTGTCCGGCGCTGCCCCCCTCACATCAGAACCGCAGGTCCGCGCGCAGGTACCAGTAGCGGCCACGCGGAATGTCATAGGTCGACGCGTCATAGCCGTTCAGCGAGCACGACAGGCAGATCGGCGGATCCTTGTCGAACACGTTGTTCAGGCCGGCGGTCAGCTGCAATCCCTTCATCCAGTCGATCCTGTAGCCCACCTGCAGATCATGGAAGGTGGTCGCCGAGAGCGTATTGGTGCCCTCCACCTGGTTGCTGCACACCGGGAACGCCACGGCGTCGCCACAGTCTTCGGTCAACTCGGAGATGTGCCGCACCGTCCAGTTCGCGCTCCAGTTGTCCAGTGTCCAGCCAATGCTGGCGTTGCTGGTCCATTCCGGAATCGAGCTGTCGGCCACTTCCACGCCCGGCTTCTGTGGCTGCCGCTGGCCGGCCGCACCGGTGGCCTCGTAACGACCGACGAAGGTGTTCTTCCAGCCCAGCTTGAACTGGCCGATCGAGGTCTGCGGCAGGGTCCAGAACAGATCCACGTCCCAGCCATCGGTCTTGATCGAACCCAGGTTGGTCAGTCGGTTGTTGAAGCTGCTGACCGCGCCGGTGCTGGCACGGGTGATGCCATCGCAGTACACCGGATCCAGCGTATCCACGCACAGGTCCAGCTGGGTCTGCGCGTTGATCGCCTGGATCGCGCCATCGATGTTGTGGCGGTAGAACGTCACTTCCACGTCGAAGCGCTCCGACCAGGAGGTGTTGTTGCCGAACCACGGGCTCCAGACGAATCCGGCACTGAAGCTGCGTGAACGCTCCGGTTCCAGCTCGCGGCTGCCGCCGGTGGTCACCGAGATCTGCGAGTTGGCCTGCTGGAAGCCGGCCGGCACGCCCAGCGCGGCACAGTTGGCGGCGCTGCCACGCGGCGGCGTGCCGCCCAGGCCGATCGAGCACGGATCGAACAGCTGCAGGTCCGCGCGCGCGGCCGAGCCGTACAGTTCGCCGATCGACGGCGCGCGGAAGCCTTCGGCATAGGTGGTGCGCAGCACGAGGTCATCGGTCACCTGCCAGCGCAGGCCGTACTTGGGCGTGAACTCACCACCGAAGGTGGAGTAATCCGAGTAGCGGCCTGCCAGACTCAGGTCGAGCTTCTTGCCCAGTGCCGAATCGGCGAAGATCGGCACGCTCAGTTCCAGGTAGGCTTCATTGACGTCGTACGAGCCGGAGGTCGGCTGCGACGGCACGCCGTTGTAGTGACCGATCACCGTCAACGGGTCGGGCTGGTACCAACCTTCGTACTTGCGGTACTCGTAACCGGTGGCGAAGGACAGCGGGCCGGCCGGCAGGTTGAACAGATCGCTGGACAGATTGGCGGTGAACAGACTCAGCTCGTTCTGGCTGCGGTCGCGTACCACCGGCTGGATCCAGCGCAGCATGTCCGGGGTGATGGAACCGGCACCGCCGAAGATGTTCAGCGGCACGCAGCCCGGCGTCGCCGCACATGCCGCCGGATCGCCCAGCGCCAGGTTGACGTTGTAGATGTTGTAGCTGCCGTAGTTGGTCTGTTCGGCCTTGTTCTTGCTGTACATGCCGTTGACGTCCCAGAACCAGCTGCGGTCGGCCGCCTGGAAGTTGCCGACCAGGCCGGTGGCGAAGTACGTGGTGTTGACCTCCTGCTCGAACACGCGCGCGCCACCTTCCACCGGGCGGCGGCCGACCAGGCTCATGTTGCCGGACGACACCAGGTCGAAGCCGAACGGGTTGTAGGGATTGAGCGCCGAGATGGTGATGTTGTCGGCCAGCGGATTGCCGGTGGCGCCATCGGGGCCGAAGAACAGCGGCTCGGGGCCAGCCTGGTTGGTCGACTCGCGACGGTTGCCCAGTGCCTTGACGTACCACTGCACGTTGTCGGTGATGTCAAAGCGGAACTGACCGAAGAGGCCCTTCCGCTCCGACGGCGTCAGCACCATGTTGTACTCGGCGAAGTTGAAACGGTCAGCGCTGGTGAAGCAGTGGTAGTCGTCAGTGCGGTTGCAGCCGGCACTGCCGTCATAGCGTGGATTGCTCACGCCGGTGTTGGGCACGATGTTCTGCTGCGCGCCCGTGTTGGGGTCGACGAAGGCGAAGCGGCCCTGCGGAATGGCACCACTGCCGAAGGCCAGGCCGGTACCGGGAATCGGGAAGCGCGACTGTTCACGGTCCTTCGCATACACCGGATCCTGCTTGGTCCAGCTGGCGCCGAGGAACAGACTGAAGCGATCACCGCTCTTGCCCCAGGCCAGGTCCACGCCCTTCTGCGTGCCGTCGCCCTTGCTGTATTCGCCGTAGTTCAGGGTCACCTGGCCGCCATCGAAATCACGGCGGGTGATGATGTTGACCACGCCGGCGATGGCATCGGAGCCATACAGCGACGACGCGCCGTCTTCCAGCACTTCGATGCGCTCGACGATGGCCAGCGGAATGGTATTGAGATCGGTCGCGGCGCCGACACCCGACGCCGATGACTCATTGACCCAGCGGATGCCATCGACCAGCACAAGCACGCGCTTGGCCCCCAGGTGGCGCAGATCGACCTGCGCCGAACCCGCACCGACGCCGCTGCCATCCGGGGGGAAGCCGAAGTTGCCGGACGAATTGAACTTGGCATTGAGCGCCGAACCGGAGCCGGTGAGCTGCTGCAGCACTTCGCCGATCGAACTCAGGCCGGTGCGCTCGATGTCGCCGCGCGTCAGGGTCTGGATCGGAACCTGGCCCTCCACTTCAGCGCGCTTGATGCGGGTACCGGTGACCTCGACCGCGTCCAGGTTGGTGGTGGACTGTGCGGCGGCGCCCAGCGGTGCCAGGGCAGTCACGCACAGGGCGACGGCAACCGCCAGGGGGCGGTGGTGCAGGTGATTCATTCGCTCTCTCTCCAAAGGAATGTCGGGACATTGGCTGCCGTACGCCCCTCCTGCATGGCGGCAGCGTCTCCTTTGTAAACAAGTAGTCAAAATCACGGCGTGATGACCGACACCCTTTCACGCGGGCTTGACGCGATTGACGGGCAATCGCATCAGATAGCGACAGATTGTGTGTCGTGTTCCAGCCTTGGCGCGCTGACCACGCGCCTGTTGCGACAGCTGGTGCCGGCATCCGCGGAGTGCTCCAAAGCACTCTTGGTGGAGGGGCTGTCCATCGACAGCCCCTCATCCGCTGCTCAGCGCACGAAGGCAATGCGCTCCATGCCGGTGGCCTCGGCCGCCGCCAGGATCCGTGCCATCCCTTCGTACTCGGCCGCCGGATCGGTCGCGATGCGCAGCTCCGGCAGGTTGCCGGCGTACTTACCCGCCTGCGCCTGCAGGCGCGACTGCAGATCGGCAATGGCCAGAGGCTGGCCGTTCCAGCTGAGCTGGTTGGCTGCATCCAGACGCAGTTCGATCGGCGGCGGCGGGTCCGGCCGGGCGACCACGCGATCGGTCGCCTGCGGCAACTGCACTGCGATCGGCCGGGCCACGATCGGTGCGGTCACGATGAAGATGATCAACAGCACCAGCATCACATCCACCAATGGCGTGACATTGATCTCCGCCAGCGGGCCATTCCTTCCTGCGCTACTGAACGCCATGTGCCGCTCCCTGCAGCCGGGCGGTTCGCCCGGCTCTGACGTTACGCCGGCATCCCGCCGTTGCGGCAGAGGCTGCATGCACCTGCATTCAGCCGCCGTTGCCTTTGTCTGGCGTGCACGCGATGCGAAACTGAATTCAGCCAGTGCCCGCTATGCTGGCGCCATGACCCGACGCTCTTCGACCGCCCTGTCCCTGCTCCCGCTGGCCTCCCTGCTGCTGATCGGCTGCGCCGGTGCCCAGTCCCTCGATGCCCAGAACGCGCAGCTCAAAGCCGCCATCGCCGCTGCCGAACGCGGCCAGTTCGATCCCGGCCAGGCCGCCGCGCTCAGCCGCCATCCGGCCTATGGCTGGCTGGAGTACGCCAATCTGCGGCGCAACATCGACACGGTCGACACCGCGCAGGCGCAGGCCTTCCTCAAGCGTTACGAGGGCCAGGCCGTGGCCACCACCTTCCGCAGCGTGTGGCTGCCCTCGGTGGCACGCCGGCAGGACTGGCCCACCCTGCTTGCCAACTGGGCGCCTACCGACAATCTGGGCCTGCGCTGTGCGCAGTTGACCGCCCGACAGGTGACCGGCGGCGTCGATCCGCAGTGGATCAGCGACGCCCAGGAGCTGTGGCGCCGGAACGGCAAGTCACTGCCCGACGGCTGCGATGCGGTGTTCGCCGTGCTGCAGGCCCAGGGGGGCCTGAGCGACGCACTGCGCTGGGAGCGCATCGACGCGGCCGCCGACGCGCAGCAGCCGGCGGTGATGCGCAGCGCCGCGCGTGGGCTTCCCGCCGCCGACCTGGCGCTGGCCAACACCTATGCTGCGTTTGTCGACAAGCCCAACGCCAGCGCACTGAACTGGCCGCGCAATGATCGCAGCCGGCGCATCGCCACCGATGGCCTGGTCAAGCTGGCCAAGGCCGATCCGGATGCCACCGAGCAGCAGCTGCCGCAGTACGCGCAGGCCCTGGGCCTGAGTGCCGAGCAGCAGGCCCAGGTGCGCTATCAGATCGCGCTGTGGACGGTTGCCTCCTACCTGCCTGATTCCGCGCGGCGCCTCAATGCAGTCCCCGACGCCGCCTACGACGAGCGCCTGCATGAATGGCGGGTGCGCGAAGCGATGTCGCGTGGCGACTGGCCGGCGACCCTGGCGGCCATCCGCAAGATGGGGCCGAAACAGCGCAATGATCCACGCTGGCGCTATTACGAAGGACGCATGCTGGAGAAGACCGGGCAGGCACAGCAGGCACAGTCGCTGTTCCGGGAGGCCGCGCGCACGCCCACCTTCCACGGCTTCCTCGCGGCCGACAAGCTCCAGCAGGGCTACACGCTGTGCCCGTGGAAACCCAACGACAGCGAACAGGCCAAGGCCGCAGTGGCTCGCGATCCTGCCATCCAGCGCGCAGTGGCGTTGTTCCAGATCGATCGCGCCGGCTGGGCGGTGGCCGAATGGAACAGCGCGCTGTCGCGCTTCGATGACACCCAGCGCCGACTGGCGGTGCGGGTGGCCCAGGACAATGGCTGGTTCGACCGCGCGGTGTTCTCCCTCGGCAAGCAGCCGCAGGAACAGCGCCTGTACGATCTGCGCTTCCCCCTGCACCATGACGCCACGATCCGCCGCGAATCGGCGCGCAATGCCATCGATCCGGCCTGGGTCGCTGCGGAAATCCGCGCCGAAAGCATCTTCACTCCGCGCGCGCGCTCGCCTGCCAATGCGATGGGCCTGATGCAGGTGCTGCCGGCCACCGGTGCCGCCGTGGCAAAGTCCATCGGCCTGACCGGCTACGGCGGTGCCGACAGCCTCTACGACCCCGACACCAACATCGCCATCGGCACCGCCTACCTGCGCCAGCTGATGAACAAGTACGACGGCCTGCCCTATGTGACCATCGCCGCCTACAACGCCGGTCCGACGCCGACGGCACGCTGGCAGAGCCAGCGCCCCGGTTTCGATCCCGACCTGTGGATCGAGACGATCAGCTACAAGGAAACGCGCGAGTACGTCGCGCGCGTGCTGGCCTTCAGCGTGATCTACGACTGGCGCCTCAACGGTGACGCCCTGCCGCTGAGCGACCGCCTGATGGGACGCCTGGTCGACAAGCGCAAGAGCTTCAGCTGTCCGGCGGACGCGGGCCAGGGCGGCGACTGATTCGGCTCTGCACGCCGGGCATGCCATCATCCCCGCCATGAAGATCTATCTTGTCGGCGGCGCCGTGCGCGACCGCCTGCTGCAGCGTCCCGCCGGCGACCGCGACTGGGTGGTGGTCGGTGCCACGCCCGCGCAGATGGAAGCGCAGGGCTTCAGCGCCGTGGGTCGGGACTTCCCGGTGTTCCTGCATCCGCAGACCGGTGAGGAATACGCCCTGGCCCGCACCGAGCGCAAATCCGGCCGCGGTTATCGCGGTTTCGTGGTCGATGCCGATCCGGCGGTAACGCTGGAAGAGGACCTGCAGCGCCGCGACTTCACCATCAATGCCATTGCCTGCGACGAAGACAGCGGTGCGCTGGTCGATCCTTACGGCGGCGTGCGTGACATCGAGCAGCGCGTGCTGCGCCACGTCGGTCCTGCCTTCGTTGAAGATCCATTGCGCGTGCTGCGCGCGGCCCGCTTCATGGCCCGCTTTGCCCCGCTGGGGTTCACCGTTGCCCCCGAAACCATGGCGCTGATGCGCGAGGTCGCTGCCAGCGGTGAGCTCGACGCGCTGGTACCAGAGCGCGTCTGGCAGGAACTACGAAGGGCGCTGGCAAGCGAACGGCCTTCGGCGTTCCTGCGCACCCTGCACGAGGCGCACGCACTGGGCCCAGTCCTGCCCGAGCTGGAAGCGCTGTATGGCGTTCCGCAGCGTGCCGAGTTCCACCCGGAAATCGACACCGGCCTGCACCAGGAGATGGTCAGTGACATGGCAGCGGGACTGGCCCCGGGCGATGACCTGGTCGGCTTCGCCGCGCTCACCCACGATCTCGGCAAGGGCCTCACCCCGCCGGAGGAATGGCCGCGCCACATCATGCACGAGCAGCGCGGCATTACGCCGCTGAAGGCGCTGTGCGCCCGCTTGAAGGTCCCGGCCGAACACCAGCAGCTGGCGGAAGCGGTCTGCCGCGAGCACTTGAACGTGCACCGCATCGACGAGCTCCGCGATGCCACCGTGCTGGAACTGCTCGGTCGCTGCGACGCGCTGCGCCGGCCCGAACGCATCGCGCGCATCGCAGTGTGCTGCGAGGCCGACAAGCGCGGACGGCTGGGATTCGAGGACAGTGACTACCCGCAGGGCGAAACGCTCAAGCGCCTGCATCAGGCGGCGCTATCGGTACAGGCACGGGATCTGGATACGACGCACTTGAAAGGCCCGGCGATTGGTGAAGCACTGGCCAGGGCGCGGGTGAAGGCGATTGCGGCGGCACGGTAATCCCCTATTCTCAGGTTCTCCTCCCATCTGAGGGGAGAGGCTCACGGCCGACACGCCAGATCGTGGTTGTCGAGACTACAAACCGGGGCAGGTCAAATGCCGACGCGGCCGATCTTGCGTCAAGTGTCTGGAGCAGCCCACGCCTCAGACTCCGACAGCTTTCGCCCTAAGGCCGCCATTGCCTCATCCGGGAACTTCGGAAGTCGGCCCGTGCTGAACGTCTTGAACTTCTCGCCCGGGTCCAAAGCCGGGCCGGCATCGTTCATGTATTGGCGAATGTGCTCCCAAAGCTGCAGCAGCTCGAAATCATCTCCCCAGCCCTTGAAACCGATATTCACCTCACTGGCGACCTTCGTGGGGTCGTCTTCACGTCCGAAAACCATCGTCAGGATGTATGTCCAGCGAGCAGAACTCATGCCAGCAGTGACCTCGAGGATCCTGTATGTTCGAGGTTGAAGACTTTCCCAACTGTGCCGTTCAAACCTCACCGGATGAAATTCAAAGATCCGTATGAATGACGGCATCTTGGGCACAGACACCCATACCTCCTTAGTCCCCCTATTAAATATGACCGGAAAATCGGACGGCATTAGAACCAACCCGCGGAAAAGCACACTGAATGTACTAAACCCAAAAAATAATCCGAACAAGCCAGCACATCCAATGCCAAGGGCCAACCCTGGCTCTTGAGCAAAACCCTCCCCAAGCTTGATAATAAGATGCGCGCAATAAATGCCAATCAAAATCATACAGAACGACGGAATTAGCCCAAACCACGCAAGAGCGGATAAGCTGGAAGCTCCTCTCAATCCACTTACAACCACTCCATTCTCATACACCCCCAGTATTGCATCTGACGATGAGGGGCCACTGTGAACTCGGGCACCGTCAGCGGAATTCAGGATCCGGCGCGGTTGAGCTACACCAACCTGCCCGGCGCCATTAGTTCGCTTCTTTGCAAAATCCGTATCAAAGAAGGGCTCCTCGCCCTCCCACTCTTCAACCAGAACGTCGCCATACCGCTTCCTGGGTCTATTCATTCACCCAAAATCCTCTCGTAGACCGACCTCCTCCGTTTTTCAGCAGCGGGGCTCTTTAGAGCTCACATTTCATCTGGCCCGCCGCCAATAACAGGGCCATTAGGCCCTCGTAATTTCCCAAGCCTCGGATTCCGAGAGCTTTCGCCCCAAGGCCGCCATTGCCTCATCCGGGAACTTGGGAAGTCGGCCCGTGCTGAAGGTCTTGAACTTTTCGCCTTGGTCCAAAGCCGGGCCGGCATCGTTCATGTATTGGCGAATGTGCTCCCAAAGCTGCAGCAGCTCGAAATCGTCTCCCCAGCCTTTGAAGCCGATATTCATTTCACAGGCGACCCTTCTTGGATCATTTTTCTGACCAAAGACTAAGGTAAGAATATAGATCCAGCGGGCAGAGCTCGCCCCTGGAGTAACCTCTAAGATCCTATACGTTCGAGGTTGAAGATCTGCCCAGCTGTAACGTTCAAACCTCACCGGATGGAGCTCAAGTATCCGGACAAACGATGGCAGCGTAGGAACAGCCACCCATATATCCTTCGTACTCCTATTAAAAATTACAGGAAAGTCCGATGGCATTAACACAAGAACACGAAATAAAAAACTAATTAAACCAATACCAAACAGAAATCCAGCTATTGAAATAAAGAAAAAAGAAATGGCAATGCCGGGCTCAAAAACAGCATTGGCGCCCAATCTAAACAGTACATTTGCACAAAAGATCGCTACTGCAATAAGACCTAAAGCAGGAAGAAATCCGAACCACGCCAGTATAGAAAGACTTGCATTACCTCTCAGCCCACTGATCAGGATACCGTTCTCATAGGCCGCCAGAACAACTTCGGACGACGAGGGACCACTATGAACTCGGACATCGTCAGTAGAATTCAGAATTCGGCGCGGTTGAGCTACACCAACCTGCCCGGCGCCATTAGTTCGCTTCTTTGCAAAATCCGTATCAAAGAAGGGCTCCTCGCCCTCCCACTCTTCAACCAGAACGTCGCCATACCGCTTCCTCGGTCTATTCATTCAACCACCACCCTCTCATAGACAATAACGTCCCCTCCATCAAGAGCGTCTCGAATTGTGAGCTCCACCGCCAAAGCCGAGAATCGACCACTCTCAACATGGCCGGATATTGTCAATGCCTCAACCGATGCATGATCCATCCTGCCTTCTGATACGCCCCGGCCCCAGTTCTCTCCGGCATTGCCCAACTCATCGGTGGAATAGCGGGCGATGCTCTCCATCCCTGCCGCTCCCTGACCGCTCACAAGAATACTTATTCCCAGCCGTTTCCGAATCTGCTCTACAAGCTTAAGCGTGACCAAAAACTCCCTAGTGAACCTCGCGCCGGAGTCATGGGCGGTCATGCGTTTCACTGCATCACCGACGATCACGTCATCCGCAGATGCGAAATTCTTCCAGCTGAACGCGCTTCTATACTGCGTATCCACCTCAACACCCAAAAGAACTTTATTGAGTTCTCCAAGCTCTTCCTCCTGCGTGACCCAACGGGTCGAAATCCAACTCCCCCAAATAGTCCTAGCCGCCCAATCCTCAAGGGGAAGCGTCATTAGAAGCGAAGCAACAAAACCGAGCGCAAAACCGATAACCACAAGAACGATGCCCCAGCCAAGCCATGAAGTGGAAGCGCCGATACTCTGCACGAACAAGGATGCGGCGTATACAGCGAGCGCGCCCCCGCCCGCAAATGCAGAAAGAGCCTGAGTAACATGCACTGCAGCAGCACCACCGCGCCCATTCTTCAAATCGTCCGCAGAAGCAACAAAGGCCTGCGCCGAATCAATGAACGAACCAATAGCCGCAAACAGAGCAACCGTGGCCTCCAGACGCTTGGCAAGCCCCTTCTTGAGAACATTCTGCGCGTACGATTTCGCGACATCGAGGAATGCCGAGACCACTCCTAACCCTGCCGAGAAGAAACTGAAGATGGCATCTCTGCGCTCCTTCGCCGTGCCAACCTCCATCTTCTTCCACGCTTTGGCAACTTCCATTGCCTGAATGATGCCGGCACCGGCACTCATCACCGTAGGCACATCGGCAATCACCTTGGGGGTAGCCGAAGCCAGGCTCATCAGACCGCTGGACCCCATCGTGATGGGAGCAGCCGCAACTACAACTCCCGTCATCATCGATCCCGGTGCTGGCCGCGCATATGCCACGGATTGCCCCGGCTGGACCGTGGATTGAAGCGCGCGCAGTTGCTCTTCACTCTGGTTGGTCCACAGATGCAGCTTCACTCGCGTATCAGCCGCTTCACCGGCACCTGCCAGCTGGAGAGAGCTTCCGCTTCCAATCACCAGGCTCTTCACGCCATTGCGCTTGCCGGCCGGCGTGTCGGCCGCAGCCGCAGTGAATGCCCTTGAGACCTCCCGCCACACGCGCCCTGCCATCCGCAGAGGGGCATCAACAATCAGATGTGTAATCTGCGGGGCTGCTCGTTTGACCATGCTGCTCAACAACGCCATGACACGGTCGTACAGAAGCGGAGAGAGCGCCTTCTTCACGTTCCCTGCGCCGAGCGCCACGGCGCCCACCATCGCTATCAGCGGGCTGGCATACGCACGTGCAAGAACCCGCAGCGTGTCAACATGCTTCACGGCCAGCGCGGCCGCCTTCCCGCCCTGGTTGGATTCGCTCAGTTTCTCTGCCAGATCCAGCAGGTTGTTCAGAATGTCAGTGGCCTTGTTCCTCTGGCCCTCTTCGACGCTCCACCCGGAAAACTGCTCAAACGCATCTTTCTGATTGCCCAGCATGGCCCTGACCAGCAGATTGTCCTTGTTGCTGGGATCATCCTTTACGAAGTCGGCGTACCACTCCACGGCCTCGTCGTCGATGGGCCCGCCGTGCAACAGGTTGGCGACCACCTGGCTGTAGTAGATGCCATCTTCGGGGCTCGTCTCATCGAAATCGAACCCGGTGACCAGCTTGCGGCCGTTCCACGACAGAAGATCGCGGTGATCCCCCTGGATGTGCTTGCGCAGTGCCTTGTCCTCAGCGGAGAACCTACCAAACTCCTTCAGGTAGTCTTCCCAGCCCAGTAACTTTCCGGTGACGGTGTCGCGAGTTTTGCCCGACGCCTTCTTCTTGATCTTCTCGATCAGCTCAAGCGCGTCGGCCTCAAAAGCGCCGCCGGCTACGTGTACAGTGCCGTAGCCGTTCTGTCCGCTTGAGGCGACGCCTTTACCCCACGGGCCGTTCATGGGAATAGCGAGCGGCGACCAGCTTGCGGACGAAGGAACGATGCCTGCCTTCTGGCGAGCCTCGAACTCTGTCTTCGTTATCATTTCCGCACGAAGATCCATTGCGGACATCGCAGGCGGATTACGATCACGGAAGTCAGCCTCCCGCACCCTGGCCTGCTCGACCAGCATCTGCTGAAGCCCCACCAGCGTCACTGCAGTCTGCAGGCGTCGCGCACCGTCGTTTTGCGCCATCAACCACGTCACAGCCTTGCTGGGCAGCGTCAAGCGCAGATGCGCGGCTTCGTGGGCCATGCCGACCGGGTCGCTGACACCCAGGATCAGAGGCTGCCTGGCGGCTGGATCCCTGGATGCGCCCGCGATTGCAGCCGCCGCCGCGGCAACGTCCTTGGCGGATTCGCGTCGCTCTTCGGTCTGCGCATCTTCCGAGGCGGGCTTCTCCGGGACCTTGCCATTCTTGTCCAGCGCTACCTGCCCGGGACGATGGGGATTTCCGCGCAGGCCTTCAAGCAGGCGACCGCGCTCGACGTCGTAGTCCGCAATTGCGCCCTGTATCGCACCATCCGTGAGCACCATCGCACGGCTGCTTTGACCGGTGGACGCGTTCAGGCGAGTAAAACGCTGGTTCAGAAGCTCCGGGTCTGCCGCGTAGTTCTGCCTTACCTTCACGGATAGCGGCACTTCGCTGAAACCTATCCAGACCTCACCAGCACGGGAGGGCTCTTTGATGTTGATCAGCATAGCGGCGGCATAGCCCGCCGCGCGCTCACAACTGAAGCGCGGCATTTCCTCTGGCAGAGGTGGATTCTCCAACGGAATGGGGCTGACATAGCCTGCCTCGTCGACAGCGTAAGCCTCCCAACCTTCTCCACCGATCAGCGCATGCATTGCTGGAGTCTGATAGTAGACGTAGACGTACCCTGTCCTCAGCGCACGCATGACATAGTCGGAGAACTTCAGGTCGGGCGCGGAAAGCCCGGCCATCAGTTGACGTGTCTGCACGGCTGATCTGGCCGCGTATCGTGCTTCCGCCAGCCCCGGCCGGGTAAGCAACACGGGCAGACCAGACTTGACACATGACGCGCAACCGCCAGCACCGCACGTCTTGGTTCTCCTGGCAGCGGTGATGGCGTTGCTCGAATATTGATTGCTATCACCTGAAGCCATGAATGCTCCCTCCTTGAGTGGCCTCCAGATAGCGAGCGCCGGATCCGCCTTGTCGGACAGACAGTGCCATGGCGTCCCACCTGCTATCGGGAATCGCAGCAAGGGCCAAAGCGAGATTCGTGGCCTGTGCTTGGGATGTGGCAACAAGTCGCCGAAGCTCTGGCGACCTGAGAACGTGATTGTCTACCTGCAAGGCGCACGCTCCGAGGAGCACTCGATCATGCAGGCTTTGGGCGCCAGCGGCCTGCGCCTCGGATAGCGCGAACTCGGCCAGATCGAGGTAGTTTGCCGGAACGGTTGGTGCGAATCGCCGCCATCCTCTGAGCATGCTCTGCACAGCCTCGCACTCGTCGAGCTTGCTCCCATCGAACTTCCATCGGAGCCCAGTGCGCTCCCGCTGTGGTGTCATTGACACGCGGAGTTCAGCGACACTCGAATCTCGCCCCAACACCAGGATCTGCGTCATGGGTCCTGCCATGAAGGCCTGCTGGGCGGCGTCCAGGCGGCGCCAGAGCCACTTGAGTACCCGCCGATCCGCGAGGCGCAGATACCGGCGTCCCTGCCCGGCTACTCGAATCGTACAGATCGTGGCCCAATGTCTGGCGATCTCATCAGGCTCGGAGTCGAAGCCGATCCAAGGCCCAATGGCGAACCCGTGCTCTGCCTCGCTATCGGGGTTCCGCTGCTCTTCCATTGCCTCAAGGCAGGTGGCGTGCAGCAGCGCGACGCCATCAGAGGTTGCTTCCAGCAGAAGCAGGTACGGAAGACGCGATGGCGTTTTGTCACGAAGCGGCACATTGATTCTGAGTTTGGTTGCTCCCAGCTCCGCGACAAGCCCATCATCAAGTGGGTCGCGCACCAATGGATCGATGATTGCGCCTGCCCAGCGCGGCTGGCGCGGACCATGCAATCTTTCACCGACATCCCGGATCAACGATTCAAGCGAGTGATGATTCATTTCAGATAGTTGCAGCGCCGGCAGCTGCCAGCTGACTGTCCTTGGTTGGGCACGCTTTGAGATCTGCGGCAAGCACGGCGAGTTGCCCCACCACACTCGCCGGCCCCAGCCATTCGCGCTGGCTCGCCTTGAATTCCACCTTGCCCGGCGCGCCCAGTTCGATGTTGTCGCCCTCGATCCGCAGGTAGGCGCCGGCCGCCGTCGCCAGCAGATGCTTGCTCGGCGCCGACAGCTGCACGTCCGCTTCGGTACTGGCGATGCGCACCTGCGTCTTGGCGGCCACGATCGCCTGGTTCTTGTGCGCACGCGCACTCACCTTGCCCTGTGCCGCATGCAGCGCGATGCCGCGCTCCTGGCTCGGGCTCTCGCTGCTGGGTTCCATGCCGGCGGTGTACAGCACCAGGCCGCCGGCCACGGCCATCGTCAGTGAGCCCTGGGTCATCCAGTTCAGTGCCACGCCGCTGGCCAGCGTGGTGTGGGTGCCGCTGACCCACACCTGGTCGGCCGGGGTCAGGCTCAGCACGCCGGCCACGCCACTGCCCAGCAGGACAGGCGCACTCCAGCCCGGCGCTTCGCCGTCGCCACCGGCAATGCTGCCCGCCGCGCTGCCACTGTGGGTCGCGCGCAGAGTCTCCTGCAGTTCGGTCAGCGTCGTGTCCACCGGCAGTTCGGCTGCCTCGCCAGGCAGCTGCGCCTGCTGCTTGCCTGCCGACTCGGCCAGCTGCTG
>NZ_JAODZG010000005.1:0-177767 GCF_029835135.1 Stenotrophomonas sp. GD04145
AATAGTCTCCCCCGCAGCCACGCCGTAGCCTGACCGCATCGCACAGGAGCTGTTGCATGGGCCACGACCACGATCACCTGCCGTCCCAGATCCGCCACGAGAAGCCGTTGTGGTGGGCGTTGGGGCTGACTTCCACCTTCCTTGTCGTCGAAGTCGTCGGCGCGTTCTGGACCAACAGCCTGGCGCTGCTGTCCGATGCGGCCCACATGGCCACCGACGCGCTCGCACTGATGATCGCGCTGGTCGCGGTGCGCTTGAGCCGGCGTCCGCCGGATGCGCGCCGCACCTATGGCTATGCGCGGCTGGAAGCCCTTGGCGCGATGATCAATGGCGCGATGCTGTTCGTGGTGGCCGGCTACATCCTGTTGGAAGCGGTCGGCCGCTTCCGCGAACCGCAGGAGATTGCCTCCACCGGCATGCTGGTGATCGCCGCCGCCGGCCTGGTCATCAATCTGATCTCGATGCGCCTGCTGCAGGCCGGCAGCGGTGAAAGCCTCAACGTCAAAGGTGCCTACCTGGAAGTGTGGGCCGACATGCTCGGCTCGGTGGCGGTGATCGTCGGCGCGCTGCTGATCCGCTGGACCGGCTGGCAGCCGATCGACCCGATCCTGGCGGTGCTGATCGGCCTGTGGGTGCTGCCACGCACCTATGTGCTGATGCGCGAGGCGATCAACGTGCTGCTGGAAGGCGTGCCCAAGGGCATGGATGTGGCGAAGGTCCGCGACAGCCTGTCCGGCCATGCCGCGGTGCTGGACGTGCATGACCTGCATGTGTGGGCACTGGCCTCGAGCACGCCGGCGCTGACCGCGCATGTCGTGATGCGCGACGGTACCGACGCCGACGTGCTGCGCCGCGAGCTGGGAGGTCGCCTGCACGATGACTTCGGCATCGAGCATGTGACCCTGCAGATTGAAGCGGATCACTGCGGAGAGGCATGCGGAGATCCCGCGCCGCCCGATCGGGCTGCAGCGGATGCGCGGCACGATCACGACCACGGCGAGGACGCGCAGGGCCATCGCGGCCACGTGCACCGCTGATCTGCCGCTACGCGTCCCTTCGCGACGCCAGCCGATCCGCCAGCCGGGTCGGCTCCGGCAGGCGATAGCCACGCAGCGTCCGCTGTACCCACTGCAGCGCGGTATCGGCACTGACGCGATGCCCGCCAGCGACGAACAGCGGCCTGCAGCGGACCTTGCTGCGCAGCACCCAGCCGAGCTGTTCATCGCCATCGAGCAGGGGCGTATGCGCGCCAGCCTCGTCTGCGGGCTCGACGAAGCGACCGACCAGTTTCGACTTGGCCACGCCGATGCTCGGCAGATCGATGACCACGCCCAGGTGCGCCGCCACGCCCAGCCGTCGCGGGTGGCTGATGCCGTGCCCATCGACGAAGACCAGGTCCGGCGAACGCGGCAGCAGGGCGAGTGCAGCGAGCAGGGCGGGCAGCTCGCGGAAGCTGAGCAGGCCAGGGATGTAAGGCATCACCGTGGGAATGCGGGCGATCTCCCGGGCCACCGGTTGCAGGGTGGCGGCATCCAGCAGCACGGCTGCGGCGCGGGTGGTGCGGCCGTCGTCCTCGAAGCCGACGTCCAGCCCGGCCAGCCAGCGTACGGTACCCGGCAGCCGGTCGCTGCGCTCCACCAGCGCCGCAAGTCGCAGCTGTTGCTCGCGTGCGGCGGCGACGCTGCCCTGCCAGCGCCCGGGATCGATCACGGTATTCATCGATCACAGCATCGCATGCGCCGCGCCACGGCACGGTGAGCGGCCCCGGGGCTACAATGGCGGCCTGCCTTTCCTCGCGTTGGAGATCCTGCAGTGACCCGTAAACTCGTACTGTTGCGCCATGGCCAGAGCCAGTGGAACCTGGACAACCGCTTCACCGGCTGGGTCGATGTCGACCTGACGGAGCAGGGGCGCCGGGAAGCGGCTGCCGCGGGCCGCCTGATGCGCGAGGAAGGTCTGCAGTTCGACGTCGCCCACACCTCGGTGTTGAAGCGCGCCATCCACACCCTGCAGGGTGCGCTGGCCGAGCTGGAGCAGGACTGGCTGCCGGTGAACAAGTCCTGGCGTCTCAACGAGCGCCATTACGGCGGCCTGCAGGGCCTGGACAAGGCCGAGACCGCTGCAAAGCACGGCGAGGAGCAGGTCAAGGTGTGGCGTCGCTCCTATGACATCCCGCCGCCGCCGATGGATCTGGAAGACCCGGGCCATCCGATCCACGACCGTCGCTACGCCGGGCTGGACCGCAACGCGCTGCCGGGTACCGAATCGCTGGCCACCACCCTCGACCGCGTGCTGCCGTACTGGCACGACGCCATCGCGCCGCAGCTGAAGGACGGCAAGACGGTGCTGGTCACCGCCCACGGCAACTCGCTGCGCGCGCTGTACAAGTACCTCAACAATGTTTCGCGCGAGGAAATCCTCGAGCTGAACATTCCGACCGGCATTCCGCTGCTGTTCGAACTGAACGATGACCTGACCGTGCAGTCGTTCCGCTACCTGGGCGACCCGGAAGCGGCGCGCAAGGCCGCTGAGGCCGTAGCCAACCAGGGCAAGGCCAGGTAACCATCGGAAGGCCGGCGCACGCCGGCCTTCGCTTTTTGTGGCGCAGAGCAGGGCTCGGCGCCACATGACGAACGCTCTGTGACCTTTGGCCGGTCCCTGCCGCGGGCGTCCCCGTCTACCCTGTGGAATTACCCGCAGGAGAGCCTCATGAACGTCCGCAACCTGGCCCCGCTGGGCCTGACCATCGCCATCGCCGCCTCCCTGGCTGCGTGTGGCAAGAACGAAACTGCACCGGCGACCAGTGCCGACGCTACGCCGGCCTTCGACCTGTCACAGATCAAGACGCCGCTGATCTCGCTCAACAGCGCCGATCTCGATCCGGCCATCGCGGCCTGCACCGACCTCAATGGCTTCGTCAACAGCAAGTGGCTGAAGGCCAATCCGGTACCGGGCGACCAGACCACCTGGGGCAGCTTCGAAATCCTGCGCGAGCGCTCGCTGGAAGTGCAGCATGCGCTGGTACAGCAGGCTGCCGCCAGCCAGGCCAAGACCGGTTCGGTGGAAGCCAAGATCGGCGACATCTGGAAGACCGGCAACGACGAAGCGAAGATCGAGGCTGCGGGCCTGGCGCCGCTGCAGCCGCAGCTCGACAAGATCGCCGCGCTGAAGGACACCGCCACCCTCACCCAGTACCTGCGCGACAGCCAGGCCGAGGGCAAGGGCGTGCTGTTCTCGCTGTTCGCCAATGCCGATTACAAGGATTCGGCCAATGTCATCGCCTACGTCGGCCAGGGCGGCCTCGGCCTGCCGGAGAAGGGCTACTACTTCGATGATGCGCAGGCCAGGATCCGCGACGCCTACGTGGCCTACATCGCGCAGGTGCTGACCCTGTCCGGCGTGGACGCCGCGCAGGCCGCCGAGCAGGCCAAGGCCGTGATGGCCTTCGAAACCCGCCTGGCCAAGGCGTCCATGTCGCGCATCGAAATGCGTGACCCGGCCAAGCGCTACAACCCGCTCAGTGCTGCCGACGCCGACAGGCTGACCCCGAATTTCAGCTGGACCGCGCTGTTCGACACCCTGAAGGTGCCGGCCGCGCAGAAGTTCTCGCTGGCCCAGCCGGGCTTCTTCTCCGAGATGGACAAGATGCTGGCCGATGTGCCGGCCAGCACCTGGCAGGCCTACCTGCGCTTCCACACCATCGATGACGCCTCGCCGTACCTGAGCAGCCAGTTCGAGAAGGCCAACTTCGATTTCTATGGCACCACCCTGCGTGGCCAGAAGGAAATGCAGCCGCGCTGGAAGCGCGTGCTGGAGTCGGTCAACGGCGGCATGGGTGAGGCGCTGGGCCAGCTGTACGTCGACGCCGTATTCCCGGCCGAGTCGAAGGTGGCCATGCAGCACCTGGTGGAAAACCTGTCGCAGGCGTTGAAGGTGCGCCTGGAGCAGCTGCCGTGGATGGGGGAGGAAACCAAGAAGAAGGCACTGGAGAAGTGGGCCAGCTTCACCCCGAAGATCGGTTACCCGGACAAGTGGCGTGACTGGGCAGGCCTGCAGACCAACGGCGACAGCTACCTCGGCAACATGCAGGCGGCGCGTGCGTTCAACTACCGCTACATGCTGGACAAGATCGGCAAGCCGGTGGACAGGACCGAGTGGGGCATGACGCCGCAGACCGTCAACGCCTACTACAACGCCACCAAGAACGAGATCGTGTTCCCGGCAGCGATCCTGCAGGCGCCGTTCTTCGACGCCAAGGCCGATCCGGCACTGAACTACGGCGGCATCGGCGCGGTGATCGGCCACGAGATGATGCACGGCTACGACGATTCGGGCAGCCAGTTCGCCGCCAACGGCAACTTCGACAACTGGTGGACCGATGCCGACCGCAAGGCGTTCACCGAACGTACCGACCAGCTGGTCGCGCAGTTCGATGGCTACGAAGCGGTGCCCGGCGTGAATGTGAAGGGCAAGCTGACCCTGGGCGAGAACATCGGCGACCTGGGCGGCCTGACCGTGGCCTATGACGCGCTGCAGATGGCGCTGAAGGAAGATCCGAAGGCGAACGTCGAGGTCGATGGCTACAGCCAGGACCAGCGCTTCTTCATGAACTGGGCCACCGTGTGGCGTCGCAACTTCACCGATGGCGAACTGCGCGTGCGCCTGAACACCGATCCGCATGCGCCGGCCAACTTCCGCGCCAACGGTGCACCCTCGAACATGCCGTCGTTCGCGGCTGCGTTCCAGTGCAAGGCCGGTGACGCGATGGTGCGTGCCGA
The DNA here is from genome assembly GCF_029835135.1 of Stenotrophomonas sp. GD04145. Taxonomy (NCBI): domain Bacteria; kingdom Pseudomonadati; phylum Pseudomonadota; class Gammaproteobacteria; order Lysobacterales; family Lysobacteraceae; genus Stenotrophomonas; species Stenotrophomonas sp. GD04145. The sequence goes on from NZ_JAODZG010000005.1 coordinate 4,779, forward strand.
CGACAAGCGCGTGGTGATCTGGTAACCGATCACACGTGAAGCGTGATGCGAAAGGCCCGGCGCAAGCCGGGCCTTTTGTCTGTTCGCCCGGTGGCGCCGGATCTCAGGCCAGCGCAGGTTCCTGCGCCAGCAGGCGATGGAAGCGCTGCAGCACGTAGGGGTCGATCAGGCCGCCGGCCTGGTCATCGAGGATGCGCAGTGCCGTTCCGTGCGCCATCGCCGCCCGGTACGGACGATCACTGGTCATCGCATCGTAGGCGTCGGCGAGCGTGACAATGCGCGCGCCCAGCGGGATGTGCTCGCCGTGCAGGCCGTCGGGATAGCCGCTGCCGTCGAATGCCTCGTGATGGGCCCGGATCAGCCTGGCCACCGCGGCGGCATCGCTGCGGCCGGTGGTCAGGAAGATGTGCTCGCCACGCACGGGATGCTCACGCATGATCGCGCGCTCCTGTTCGGTGTGCCGGCGAGGGCTCAGCAGCACGTCGTCGGGAATGCCGATCTTGCCGATGTCATGGAATCGCGCGGCCAGCGCGACCCGCGTGCCGGCCTCCTGGTCCAGGTCGCAGTGCAGGGCCAGGCGCTGCGCCAGTTGGCCGACCCGGTCACAGTGATGGCGGGTGTAGGCGTCGCGCATCTGCAGCGACATGGCCAGGGCATCGATCAGGCAGGCCTGTGCGTGCAGCAGGTCGGGGGCGGTTACGGCGTCAGGCAGCATGGTTGTCCGCCCGCACCGGGTGGGGCCGGTGCGGGGTGGTGGCAGTGGGAAATCAACCCGGGGCGAGGGTCGTCAGCAGGGCGCGGGCCGCATTGAAGCGGTCTTCCGGCAAGGGTAGCGGGTGCTTGATGCGGAGTTTGTCCGGGCCTTCCATCGCATACAGGTTCGGCTGCTTCTGGATCAGCTGGATCACGGCCATCGGGTCGATGTCCGGCTTCGATTCGAACACGATGCGACCGCCGTTCTCGCCCAGATCCAGCTTGCGGATGCCCAGCGCGTTGGCCCGCAGCTTCAGCTCGGCAACCGCGAACAGGTGCTTGGCCGGGTCCGGCAGCAGGCCGAAGCGATCGATCATCTCGACCTGCAGCTCGCGCAGCGCATCGTTGTCGCGCGCGCTGGAAATGCGCTTGTACAGCGTCAGGCGGGTATGCACGTCCGGCAGGTAGTCTTCCGGAATCAGGGCCGGCACATGCAGCTCGACGTCGGCACCGCGCACTTCCTCGCCGGCATCCAGGTCGGGCAGCTTGCCCTGCTTGATGCTGCGTACCGCGCGCTCCAGGAGCTCGGTATACAGGCTGAAGCCGACTTCGGCCATCTGCCCGCTCTGGTCCTCGCCGAGCAGTTCACCGGCACCGCGGATTTCCAGATCGTGGGTGGCCAGGGTGAAGCCGGCGCCCAGCTCGTCCATGGAGGCGATGGCTTCCAGGCGCTTCTCGGCATCCGGGGTGATCGCACGGCGGTCAGGCGTGATCAGGTAGGCGTAGGCGCGGTGGTGCGAACGCCCCACGCGGCCGCGCAGCTGGTGCAGCTGGGCCAGGCCGAAGCGGTCAGCGCGGTTGATGATGATGGTGTTGGCGTTGGGGATGTCGATGCCCGACTCGATGATCGTGGTCGACAGCAGCACGTTGAAGCGCTGCTTCTGGAAATCCAGCATCACCTTCTCCAGTTCGCGCTCCGGCATCTGGCCATGGGCGATGCCGATGCGCGCTTCCGGCACGAGTTCGGACAGCTCGCGCTGCATGCGGCCGATGCTCTCCACGTCGTTGTGCAGGAAGTACAGCTGGCCACCACGCGCCAGTTCGCGCTGGAAGGCCTCGCGCAGCAGCGCGTTGTCCCATTGCGTGATGAAGGTCTGTACCGCCAGCCGGTTCGGCGGCGGCGTGGCGATGATCGACAGGTCGCGAAGGCCGGCCATGGCCATGTTCAGCGTGCGCGGGATCGGCGTGGCGGTCAGGGTCAGCAGGTGCACGTTGGCACGCAACGCCTTCAGCGCCTCCTTCTGGCGTACGCCGAACCGTTGTTCCTCGTCGACGATGACCATGCCCAGATCCTTGAACTTCACGTCCGGCTGCAGCAGGCGGTGGGTGCCCACGATGACATCGATGGTGCCGGCAGCGACCTTCTCCAGTTCGGCCTTGATCTCCTTGGTGCTCTTGAAGCGCGACAGTACTTCCACCTTGAGCGGGTAATCGGCGAAGCGGTCGCGGAAGTTGCGGTAGTGCTGTTCGGCCAGCAGCGTGGTCGGCACCAGCACCGCCACCTGCTTGCCGGCACTGGCAGCGGCGAACGCGGCGCGCACGGCGACCTCGGTCTTGCCGAAGCCCACATCGCCGCAGACCACGCGGTCCATCGGCTGGCTGCTGGCGAGGTCGCGCAGGGTCGCGTCGATGGCGGCCAGCTGGTCGGGCGTCTCCTCGAACGGGAAGCCGGCGGCGAATGGTTCGTACATCGCGCGGTCGACCTGCAGGGCCAGTCCGGCACGTGCCTGCCGGCGCGCCTGGATTTCCAGCAGTTCGGCGGCGACGTCGCGCACTTTCTCGGCGGCCTTGCGCTTGGCCTTGGTCCACTGCTCGCCCCCGAGCGAATGCAGGGGCGCGGTCTCCGCGGATGCGCCGGAGTAGCGGCTGATGAGGTGCAGCTGTGCGACCGGCACGTACAGGCGGTCGCCCTTGGCATACTCGATTTCCAGGAACTCGCCCGGCATGCCACCGACGTCCATCGCGATCAGGCCGCGATAACGGCCCACGCCATGATCCTCATGCACGATCGGCGCGCCTTCGGTCAGCTCGCCCAGGTCACGGATGATCGCTTCCGGTTCGCGGCCGGCGCGGCGCGTGCGGCGGGTGCTGCCGGCGCGCTCGGGGAACAGCTGGCGTTCGGTCAGGACCGCCAGGCGCGGATCGTCCAGGGCGAAGCCATCTTCCAGCGGCGCCACGGCGATGGCAAAGCGCACATCGCTGGCGAGGAAGGCGGGCAGGTCGGCCACCACCGGCGGCTTCAGTTCGGCCGCCTGCAGCACTTCCAGCAGGGCTTCGCGGCGGCCCGGTGAATCTGCGGCGATCAATACCCGGCCGGGGTAGTGGCCGAGGAAGGATTTCAGCGCGTCGCCAGCGGGCGCTTCGCGGGCCGCTACCGGCAGCGCCGGCAGGGGCTGGTCGCCCAGCGCATGTGCATCGGCGATGCGTGCATGGTCGGCGGCCCATACTTCGATGCGTGGCGCGTCGTTCAGCCGCTCGCGCAGCTGCTCAGGCGAAAGGTACAGCGCCGAGGGCGGCAGCAGCGGGCGCTCGACATCGTGGCGGCGCTGCTCGTAGCGTTCGCCGGTCTGTGCCCAGAACGCGTCGGCGGCTTCGCCGGCGCCGGCACACACCACCGGCAGGCTGCCGGCAGGCAGGTAGTCGAACAGGCTGGCGGTGCGATCGAAGAACAGCGGCAGGTAGTACTCGATGCCGGCCGGGGCCAATCCGGACTTGAGGTCCTGGTACAGCGCACTGCGGCGCGTGTCGACATCGAAGCGTTCACGCAGGGCGGCCAGCACGCGGCCGATGCTGGCCTCATCCATCGGTACTTCGCGACCGGGCAGCATGTGCACCGACTCGACCCTGTCCAGCGAGCGCTGGCTTTCCGGGTCGAAGGCGCGGATCGAGTCGATGTCCTCGTCCAGCAGCTCCACCCGCAAGGGCTCGTCGGCGCCCATCGGGAACACATCGAGCAGGCCACCGCGCACGGCGAAGTCACCGGGGTCCATCACCTGCGGCACGTTGCGGTAGCCGGCGCTTTCCAGGCGGCGTTTTTCGGCCTCCAGGTCCAGGCGCTGGCCGACCTTCAGGTCGAAGCTGCCGCCGATCACGTAACTGCGCGGGGCCAGCTGCTGCAGCAGGGTCTGGACCGGCACCACCACCAGGCCGCGCTTGAGCGCAGGCAGGCGGTGCAGGGCCGCCAGGCGCTGCGAGATGATGTCCGGATGCGGGCTGAAGCGGTCGTAGGGCAGGGTTTCCCAGTCCGGGAAGGCGATCACCGGCAGCGCGGGATCATTGCCCAGCAGGGTCTGCAGATCGGCTTCGAGCTGGTTGGCGCCGTGGTTGTCACGGGCAACCACCAGCAACGGCGCGTCATGCGCGCGCGCCGCCTGGGCCAGGTACCAGGCCAGGGCGGTCGGTGAAGCGGGGGCGCGCCACCAGGCGCGGAGCTGGCCGGCGCGCGGCAGCGGCGGGGCGGGGTATGAAGTACGCGACATGGACCGCGGATTTTAGCAGAAGCCTCCACCCGCCCCATGATTGCTGCGTGAGCGGGCAGCGCCGGGCCATGCCCGGCGGGCGCAGTGGCTGCAACGGCATCGCCGGGCGGCGCCCGGCGTCACCGTCAGTTGTCCAGTTCCAGCACCATGCGTACCAGCCCTTCGGTGCCGTTCGGGTGCGGAACGGGCTTGAAGCCCAGCGAGGCGGCCAGCTGCTTCATCGGCTCGTTCTCGGCCGCCACATCGCCGTACAGGCGATCCAGGTACTTGCCCCGGCCCCACTTCACCAGCTTGCGCATCAGCTGCCGGCCCAGGCCCTGGCCGATGAGGAAGCGGCTGATCAGGATCGCGTACTCGGCTTCGCGGGTACCGGGGATGATCGAGGCCCGGGCGACCGCACCGACCACGGCCTCACCGGCGGGCAGGGACTCGGCCGCGACCAGGGTGATCTCGGTCTTGGGATTCGGATGGGTCAGGCGCTGGGTGGTTTCCGGTGACAGCTCGGTCACCGCCTGCAGGAAACGGTCGCGGATTTCTTCCGGCCCGAACAGGCTGAAGGCCGCTTGCAGCGGCGCGCTGTCTTCCGGGCGGATGGGGCGGATCAGCAGCTCGTGGCCGCTGGGAGCCTTGAAGATCTCATGCCAGGGCGGCATGCGGTTGCGAGTGGCCATACCGGGTGATTCCTTGGTGGTCCATCGATTGTGGCATCACCGGGGCTGTCTTCCGTGAACAAAAGGCTCACGGGCGTACAGCCTCGTGAAGGCCATTATTCAGGTGCCTTGAGCCAATCCAGGCGGGTGCTGGCGCCGGGCTCACCCAGGTGCTGGCGCAGCGCCGGCAGGGCCGGACCGACCGCCCGGTCGAACTGCCAGGGGGCGTTGAGCACCAGCATGCCGCTGCCGTTGAGGCGCAGCGGTGAGTCGTCGGGGCGTACCAGGAACTCGATGGTCACTGCCGACTTGACCGGCAAGGCAGTGGCCTTGCGCAGGAAATGCAGGATCGTGCGGCGCTGCTTGATCGGGAACCACACCGCGCAGGTGGCCTGCGGCCAGCGCGCCAGCGTCTCGGCCAGCGCTGCCAGGATACGCTGGTACTCGGCGTCCTGGGCCTCGTAGGGCGGGTCGATCAGCACCAGGCCGCGGCCGATCTTGCTGCCGTTGACCTTCGGCGGCAGCAGCGAGCGCAGCAGTGCATAGCCGTCGCCCGGGTGCACGCCGACCCGGCTGTCATGGGCGAACAGGGCCTTGAGCGTGCCTGCTTCGTCTTCCTGCAGCTCGCATACCGCCATCCGGTCCTGCGCACGCATGGCCTGGGCGGTGAGCAGGGGCGAGCCGGGGTAGTTGGTCAGCGCGCCGACCGGATTGTCGGCCTGCACGGCCTTCAGGTAGCGCTCGACCACGTCCGGCAGCTTCGGCTGCGCCATCAGGCGCATGACCCCGGATTCGGCCTCCAGCGTCTTGCGGCTCTCTTCGCTGGCCAGCAGATAGCGGCCAGCGCCGCCGTGGGTGTCCAGCACGAAGAACGGGCTGTCCTTGCGCTTGAAGCTGTCGATCAGGGCCAGCTGCACGATGTGCTTGAGGACATCGGCATGGTTGCCGGCGTGGAAGGCATGGCGGTAATTCATGCGGGCAGTGTACGGGGCGGCGGCCGCAGCGGCTATGCTGCGCGCCATGACAGCTCCCGTTGCCCATGTCCTGGTGGTCGAGGACGAAGCCGCCATCGCCGAAACCGTGCTCTACGCGCTGCGCAGCGAGGGCTACCTGGCCAGTCACTGCCTGCTCGGCAGCGATGCCCTGCAACGGCTGCGGGACGGTGGCATCGATGTGGTGGTGCTGGATGTAGGCCTGCCGGACCTGAGCGGCTTCGAGGTCTGTCGTCGGCTGCGTGCGCTGCCCGGTCCGCAGGCGCAGCTGCCGGTGATCTTCCTGACCGCCCGCAACGACGAACTGGACCGGGTGCTGGGTCTGGAGCTGGGCGCCGATGACTACATGGCCAAGCCGTTCTCGCCGCGCGAGCTGGTGGCGCGGGTACGCGCGCGGCTGCGGCGGGCGGCGCCTGCTGCCAGCGACACCGATGCAGGCTGGCAGACGCATGGCGCCTTCGCCATCGACCGCGAGGGCCGGCGTGTCCGCTTCCACGGCCAGGCGCTGGACCTGACCCGCTACGAGTACGCCCTGCTGGAAGCCCTGCTGCAACGCCCCGGGGCCATCCTCAGCCGCGCCCAGCTGATGGACCGCGGCTGGGACAGCAGTGCCGACAGCGCCGACCGCACGGTCGATACGCACGTCAAGACCCTGCGTGCCAAGCTGCGCGCGGCCGGCGCCAGCACCGACCCGATCCGGACCCACCGTGGCTTGGGCTACGCCCTGGAGGTGTGAGCGATGCGTCTGGTGATGAAGCTGTTCCTGGGCTTCTTCCTGATCGTGGGCATCGCCGCGTTCTTCGTCATGCGCGTGTTCGTCAACGAAGTGAAGCCGGGCGTGCGCCAGGCGATGGAATCGACCCTGGTCGATGCGGCCAACGTGCTGGCCGAGATGGCGGCGGCGGACGTCAAGGCCGGCACCATCAACAGCGGGAGCTTCACCCGCAACCTCGCCAAGGCGCGGCAGCGTGACCTGAAAGCGATGGTGTGGCGCTTTCCCAAGCGCGCCCTCGATTACCGGGTGACGATCACCGATGCGAAAGGCATCGTGATCTACGATTCGCTGGGCCGCGACGTCGGTCGTGACAACTCGCGCTGGAACGATGTCTACCGCACCCTGCGCGGCGAGTACGGTGCCCGCTCCAGCCCGGAGACGCCGGGCGAGGAGGGCAACACCGTGATGCATGTGGCCGCGCCGGTGTACGACCCGGGCGATGGCCGCACTCTCATCGGCGTGCTCACCCTGGCCCAGCCCAACCGCAGCATCGATCCGTTCATTGCGGCCAGCCAGCGCGCCATCATCGAACGCGGCGCGTGGCTGATAGGACTCTCGGCGCTGGTCGGGGTGCTGGTGACGATGTGGTTGACCACCGGCCTGGGCCAGCTCAGCCGTTATGCGCGCGCGGTCACCGCCGGTGAGCCGGTGCCGCCGCCACGCCGCCGCCGTGATGAGATCGGTGATCTCGGCCAGGCGCTGGAGACCATGCGGCGCAAACTCGAAGGCAAGGCCTACGTCGAGCAGTACGTGCAGTCGCTGACGCACGAAATGAAGAGTCCACTGGCCGCGATACGCGGCGCCGCCGAGCTGCTGCAGGAACCGATGGCCGATGCCGACCGTGCGCACTTCGCGCGCAGCATCCTCGAGCAGCAGGAGCGGTTGACCGAAACCATCGACAAGCTGCTGGCGCTGGCCGAAGTGGAGCAGCATGGCTGGCTGCAGACGCGTGCGCCGATCGCACTGCCGGACCTGCTGCAGCAGACCGTCGCAGCCGCGCAGGTGCGCGCGCAGGCGGCCGGCGTCGAGGTACGCACTGATGCCGTGGCGGATCTGAGCGTGCAGGGTGATGCCTATCTGCTGCGGCAGGCGCTGAACAACCTGGTCGACAACGCGGTTGCCTTCTCTCCATCGGGGACGGAGGTGGTGCTGCGGGCTCAGGTTGACGACGGCGGCGTGCGCCTGCAGGTGGCCGACCGGGGGGCCGGCATTCCCGACTATGCCCGTGACCGCGTGTTCGAGCGTTTCTATTCGTTGGCCCGTCCCGGCAGTGGCCGCCGCAGCTCCGGCCTCGGGCTGCCGTTCGTGCAGGAAGTAGCGCGCCTGCACGATGGCCGTGTCCAGCTGCAGGCCCGCGACGGCGGCGGGACCGTGGCCAGCCTGTGGTTGCCGCTGGGCATGCCCGGCCCGCGCACGCGGCGCTGACTTCACATCCGCTTCAAATTCGCCACAAACCCCGCTCACCGCGACGGTCCATCCTGCAGCCCTCTCCAACGAGGATGGACCATGAAATCCCTGAAGATGCTGCTGCGGTTCGCCATTGTCGGCGGACTGATCCTGCTGCTGCTGATTCCGCTGATGATGATCCGCAGCGTGATCAACGAGCGCAGCCAATACCGCGACGAAGCCTTCGCGCGGGTCGCTGACAGCCGCGCCGGCGCGCAGCAGCTGGTGGGGCCGGTGCGGGTGGTGCCGTGGGTGGAGCGCCAGCAGGTGGAAGTCGTCGACGCCAAGGGCAACAAGAAGACCGAGGTGCAGGTCAGCGAAGGGCACTGGCTGCAGATGCCGGCCTCGCTCGACGTTGGCGGCGAGATGCTGCCCAGCCAGCGTGAGGTCGGGCTGTTCAAGGTGCCGGTGTACAGCTGGAACGGCCAGTTGAAGGCCTCTTTCGCGGCTGACGACTATCCGGTCAAGCCAGGCCGTACCTATGGCCAGCCCTATGTGGCGTTGGGCGTGTCTGACGCGCGTGGCCTGGTCGGGACGCCCAACCTGCGCGTGGATGGCCGCCAGGTGCGCCTGCTGCCGGGTGTCGGCGCCGCTGCGGAACTGGGGCGCGGCCTGCATGCCCCCGTGGCGGGCTTTGCCGGGGTGCAGGGTGGACAGCTGGCAGCAAGCACGGTGGAGCTGGAGCTGCGGCTGGACGGCAGCCGGATGTTGTCGGTCGTGCCGGTAGGCGATGACAACCGCATCGCACTGCGTTCGCGCTGGCCGCATCCATCCTTCGCCGGCGCCTTCCTGCCGAACGAACGCCGCGTCGATGCGCAGGGCTTCGACGCACGCTGGGCAGTGTCCTCGCTGGCCTCCGATGCCCAGCGCCAGCTGCGCAGCGATGGCGCGGTGGCGTCGCAGGCGGTGAGCGTGTCGCTGGTCGATCCGGTCGACGCCTACACGCAGGCGGATCGCGCCTCCAAGTATGGCGTGCTGTTCGTGCTGCTCACCTTCGTCGGCTTCATTCTGTTCGAGCTGATCAAATCGCTGCGCATCCACCCGCTGCAGTACCTGATGGTGGGCCTGGCGCTGGCGATCTTCTTCCTGCTGCTGATCAGCCTGTCCGAGCACATCGCCTTCTGGAAGGCCTATCTGGTCTCGGCGGCGGCCTGCATCGGCCTGCAGGCGGTGTATCTGGCCAACGTGCTCGGTCACTGGAAGCGCGGCCTGGGCTTCGCCGCGCTGCTGACCGTGCTGTATGGCGCGCTTTACGGGCTGCTGGTCTCGGAGAACAACGCACTGCTGATGGGCTCGCTGCTGCTGTTCGTGATTCTGGCGCTGGCGATGTGGGTGACCCGCCGCGTGGACTGGTATGCGCTGGGCGCGGAAGCAAAGTGAGGAGAACGCGATGGGATGGCGCCAGGGATTGCGGCTGAGAGCCCAGCAAGGCATTCCGGCTCTGCTCGAAGTGGATGCACTGCTGCAGGCGCATGGCGTGCTGGCGGCCCTGCCGGGGGCACGGATCGCCCCCGGCCTGGTCCGCTTCCAGCTGGCGGCGGCCACCTGCGAAGGAGTGCTGGGGCAGGGACTGGAGTGGCTGGACGGTGCACGGCAGGGACGTGGCGTGCTGGGTGGAAAGGTGCCGCGCTACCGGCCCTGGAAGGCCGGGCCGGGGGCGTTGGCCGAGATCGGCATCGCCGGCCTGCCCGGCGACTGGCCCACGCACGCTGCGGTATTCGGCTGCAGCAGCATCGACCGGCGGCACTGGTTGCTGCTGCTGCCCATGCGCGCCCAGCTGTGGCTGGGCTGGAGCGGATGAGGCGTCCGCACCGCCCATGACCGATGGGACGGGGGCCGGGCGCCCCCGCTGGCTAGACTCGAGGGGTTGATGATCGAGCCGAAGGGCAGGGGTGGGATGTGCTGAAGTGGGGTGTGCTGGCGGTTGCGCTGGCGATGAGCGGCAATGCGATGGCGCAGCAGCGCGAGCCGGTGGACCTGGACATGGTCAGCCGCATCCGCCAGGAGGCGTTCCATCGCTCGCAGGTGATGGACACCTTCAGCTATCTCACCGAGCGCATCGGGCCGCGCCTGACCAACTCCCCGGCGATGGGGCGCGCAAACGCGTGGACCCGCAGCAAGTTCACCGAATGGAAGCTGGACAATGTCCACGACGAAGCGTTCGATGACTTCGGCCGTGGCTGGGAGTTCACCTCGGCCAGCGTGGAGATGCTCGGCGACCGCGTGATGCCGCTGCACGCACTGCCCAAGGCCTGGACGCCGGGCACCCGCGGACCGGTCGAGGGCGAGCTGGTACAGGTGGACATCAAGAAGCCGGAAGACTTCGAGAAGTACCGCGGCAAGCTGCGCGGGAAGATCCTGCTGCTCGGCGAGGCGCGCGAGTACAAGCGGGGTACCGAGCCGGACTCGCATCGTCACGACGCCACCTCGCTGGAGGGACTGCAGGAATTCACACTGCCCAAGGACAAGGACGCCACCGCCGAGCGCGCCAAGCGGGTGAAGGAGTACCAGGAGCGGCAGGCGCTGGCGGCCAAGGTCAACGCCTTCTTCGTCGAGGAAGGCGCACTGGCCTCGATCAGCATCAGCAGCTGGGACAACGGCATCATCCGCGTGGCCGGTGGCGGCTCGCGCAAGGCCGGGGAATCGGTCGGCATTCCGGAGCTGGCGATGATCGCCGAGCACTTCAATCCGCTGGTGCGTGCACTGGAGGCCAAGCAGCCCGTGCGCCTGCGGGTGGACGTGAGCGCGCGTTTCACCGACGACAGCGATCAGCCCGGCTACAACACGCTGGCGGAGATCCGGGGCACCAGCAGGCCGGATGAGGTGGTGATGATCGGCGCGCACCTCGATTCCTGGCACAGCGGCACCGGCGCGGCCGACAACGCGGCCGGCGTGGCGGTGATGATGGAAGCCATGCGCATCCTCAAGGCCACCGGTGCCAAGCCCCGGCGCACCATCCGGGTGGCGCTGTGGAGCGGCGAGGAGCAGGGCCTGATCGGCTCGCAGGCCTACGTCGCCAAGCACTTCGGCCAGTTCCCGGAACCGGTGGACGCTGCGCAGAAGGCGTTGCCGGCCTCGCTGCGCGACCCCACCGGACCGCTGCGCAAGACCCGCGACTACAGCAAGTTCCAGGTCTACTTCAACATGGACAACGGCTCCGGCCGCTTCCGTGGCATCTACGCGCAGGAGAACCTGGCGGCGATGCCGATCTTCGAGGCCTGGCTCGCCCCGTTCCATGATGTCGGCGCCACCACGGTGGCGACCCGCAACACCGGCAGCACCGACCACATCAGCTTCGACCGCATCGGCCTGCCCGGCTTCCAGTTCATCCAGGACCGGCTGGATTACTTCACCAATGTCCACCACAGCCACCTGGACACCTGGGACCACGCCGAGCCCGAAGATCTCAAGCAGGCAGCGGCCATCGTGGCCTCCTTTGCCTACAACGCGGCGATGCGAGAGCAGTCGTTCCCGCGCAAGGCCGAGCCGCAGCCGTGACGTGAGCCGGAGGGGCGGACCCCGTCCGTCCCTCCGTGCCGGCGCGGGGCTGGTGGTAAAATCGCGGAATTCCCGTTCCTCGAGCCCCACATGACCTGCCGCACCCGCTTCGCCCCCAGTCCTACCGGTTATCTGCATATCGGTGGCGCCCGCACCGCGCTGTACTGCTGGCTGGAGGCCCGCCATCGCGGCGGCGAGTTCGTGCTGCGCATCGAGGATACCGACCGTGAACGCAGCACCCAGGGGGCGATCGACGCCATCCTGGAGGCGATGGAGTGGCTGGGCCTGGACTACGACGAAGGCCCGATCTACCAGACCGACCGGGTGGCCCGTTACCGGGAAGTCGCCGAGCAGCTGATTGCCGACGGCAAGGCCTACTACGCCTATGAAACCCGGGAAGAGCTGGACGCGATGCGCGAAGCCGCCATGGCCAGGCAGGAAAAGCCGCGCTACAACGGTGCAGCGCGCGAGCTGGGCCTGCCGTACCGGGACGACCCGAACCGTGTCATCCGCTTCAAGAATCCGCTGCAGGGCACGGTGGTGTTCGATGACCTGATCAAGGGCCGGATCGAGATCGCCAACAGCGAACTGGATGACATGGTCATCTTCCGTCCGGACGGCTATCCCACCTACAACTTCGCGGTGGTGGTGGATGACTGGGACATGGGCATCACCGAGGTCATCCGCGGTGACGACCACATCAACAACACGCCGCGCCAGATCAACCTGTACGAAGGCATCGGTGCACCGGTGCCGAAGTTCGGCCACATGCCGATGATCCTGGACGAGCAGGGCGCCAAGCTGTCCAAGCGCACCGGTGCCGCCGACGTGATGCAGTACCGGGATGCCGGCTACCTGCCGGACGCACTGCTGAGCTACCTGGCCCGCCTGGGCTGGTCGCATGGTGACCAGGAACTGTTTACCCGCCAGGAACTGATCGACCTGTTCGATGTGAAGGACTGCAACTCCAAGGCGTCGCGCCTGGACATGGCCAAGCTGGGCTGGGTCAACCAGCACTTCCTGAAGACCGTGGAACCGGCCGACATCGCGCCGCACCTGGTCTACCAGCTGCAGAAGCTGGGCCTGGACGTGGCGGCGGGCCCGGCACCGGTAGACGTGGTGATCGCCCTGCGTGAACGCGTGCAGACCCTGAAGGAAATGGCCGAGAAGGCCGTGGTCTGGTACCAGCCGCTGAACGACTACGACGAAGCCGCAGTGGCCAAGCACTTCAAGGCCGGGGCCGAGGTCGCCCTGGGCAAGGCCCGTGAACTGCTGGCGGCGCTGCCGGAATGGACGGCCGAAGCGGTCGGCACGGCCCTGCACGACACGGCCGCCGCGCTGGAGATCGGCATGGGCAAGGTCGCCCAGCCGCTGCGCGTGGCCATCACCGGTACCCAGGTCAGCCCTGACATTTCCCACACCGTGTACCTGGCCGGCCGTGAGCAGGCCTTGAAACGCATCGACGCGGCCATTACCAAGGTAGCAACGGTCTGAGGCATCCTTGCCAGGCCGAACCGGAGAACGCGCATGCCCGCCAAGACTGCCACTGCCTGTACCGCCCCCCACCACCACGTCCATGACGCATCGGATTTCGTGGCGGTGGTCGAGCGTGTCTCGCGCGAACGCGGGCTGCGCCTGACCCCCATCCGCGCCAACGTACTGAAGCTGATCGCCGAAGCCGGCAAGCCGGTCAAGGCCTACGAGCTGCTGGAATGGGTGCGCAACGGCAAGGGCGTGGGTGCCGATGCCCCGCCCACCGTGTACCGCGCGCTGGACTTCCTGATGGCCAATGGCTTCGTGCACAAGCTGGAATCGGTGAATGCCTTCGTGGCCTGCCACCACCCCAGCAGTGCGGCGCATTCGGTGCCGTTCCTGATCTGCAACAGCTGCCACAGCGCGGTGGAACTGGAAGACCGCGAGATCGTCGGCCAGCTGGAGAAGCGGGCCAAGGAGCTCGGCTTCCAGCCGCAGGCGCAGACGCTGGAAGTGCACGGACTCTGCGCCCGCTGCGCAGGCTGAGCGGCCGGCGCGAGTGGGGTCAGATCCCTTTTGCCAAGGCAAAAGGGATCTGACCCCAGTTTCATGTTGCCAAGGCAAAAGGGATCTGACCCCCGTTTCACGAGCTCGACCCTACCGGGCCGGCGCAGGCTCGGCCGCCGTATCCACCCGTGCGATCACCGACATGCCGGGACGCAGTCGCGCGGCCAGCTCCTGCCCCGGATCGATCGAGATCCGGATCGGCAGCCGCTGCACCACCTTGGTGAAGTTGCCGCTGGCATTGTCCGGGCGCAGGACGCTGAATTCCGAGCCGGTGGCGGGGGCGATCTGCTCCACATGGCCGCGCAGCACCTGGCCCTGGAACGCGTCCACGGCGAACGTCGCAGGTTGGCCGATGCGCATCTGCCAGGTCTGGCCCTCCTTGTAGTTGGCGACCACCCACAGCGCGTCGGGCACCAGGAACAGCAGCTGCGAGCCGGCGGCCACGTACTGGCCGGTCCGCACGCTGGCCTCGCTGATCTGCCCGTCGCGCGGCGCATGGATCACGGTATTGGCCAGGTCGATGCGTGCCAGTTCCAGTTGCGCCTGTGCGCTTTCCACCTGTGCCTCCAGGCTCTTGCGTGCCACCTGGGTGGAGATCAGCGTTTCCTCGGCGATGCGGATCTGTGCCTGTGACTGCTGCACGCTGGCCTGCGCCGACGCCTGGGTCGTGCGGAAGCGGTCGCGGTCATTGATCGATACCAGGCGTTGTGCGGCGAGCTGTTCGTATCGCTTCAGCTCGTTGCGGGAGCGCTCAAGCTCGGCCTTGCCGGCGGACAGGGTGGCCTGGGCCGCAGCGATCTGCGCGCGGTTCTGCGCCTGCGACTGATCGGAGTTGGCCAACGCCGCGCGCGCGCTGTCCAGCGTGGCCTGTGCCTGCGCCACGCGCTGCGCATAGATGCGGTCATCGATGCGCAGCAGGGGTTCGCCCTTCTTCACGTGCTGGAAGTCCTTCACCAGCACCTCGGTCACATAGCCATTGACCTGGGGTGCCATCACCGTGATCTGCCCGCGCACGTAGGCGTTGTCGGTGACCATCACGCTGCTGGCAAACGGCCACAGGTGCCACGCGCGCAGGATCAGTGCGATGCCCAGCAGGGCCACCACCACCATCACTGCCACGCTGCGCGCACTGGGTCTGAGGTACTTCGGCGCGACCGCCGGCTCAGCCGGCGTGGGCGCAGGTGCCGCATCGGTTGGCGGCGGTGGGGTCACGTTGTCGGCATCGTCGGGACGGGGCGGGACGGGAGGCATGGCGAAGGACTCAGCGGGGCGCTGCGGGGGAGGCCGCAGCGGAGGAGGGCGGATGGCGCTTGCGCCACTGCTTGAGCACGGCGGTACGCAGCGACAGCAGCAGCAACCAGCACAGGAAGCCGATCGCCAGCCAGCCGCTCAGGGTGAACACATCATTGAACCCACGGACATTGGCCTCGCGGCGCGTCGTCTGTGCCAGCTGCGCGGTGCCCTGCGCGCTGCGCAGCACCGGATCGGTGATCTGCGCGGCGTACAGCTGCTGCTGGATGCGCAGGCGCTGCGCCACCACCGGGTCGGCGGGATCAAGCTGGCTGGTCAGCGCGCTGGAATACAGCTGTTCGCGATGCAGCTGGAAGGTTCCCAGCAGCGCCGAGCCGGCCAGCCCGCCCAGCGTCTGGGTGATCGACAGCGTTACCAGGAAGGTGATCATGTGGTCCACACCCTGTTTCAGGGCGGCGGAGATGCCCAGCATGATCAGCGGGCCCATGAACATCCCGGCACCGACCGAGGCCAGGAACTGGCTGAGGTAGAAATCGTGGGGACGGTCCATGCTGGTGCGGTTCTGGTCGAAGAACGCCGCCGAACCCAGCAGCAGGATCGCCATCAGCAGCTGCGGGATCAGCCGCTTCGGGCCGAAGGTCACGGCGGTACCGATGATGCCGGTGACAACCCCTGCCAGAATCACCACGAACAAGGGGCGCAGCTGGTCCGGGCCCATGCCCAGCGTGCGCATCAGGCTGACCACGCCGTAGGACTGCTCGGTGGTCAGGAAGCGGATGAGGAACGCACCCACGATGAAGTGCAGTACCGGCAGGCTGGCCAGCCAGCGCGTCTGCAGCAGTGGATTGCGCCGGTAGTGCTCGATGATGAAGGCGGTGGTCGACAATGCGATCGAGGCGACCAGCGCCCAGCCCAGCCACGGTGTGTCCAGCCACCAGCGCGTGTAGCCCTGGGCCAGCACCACCACCAGCAGCGCAACCGCCGGGGCAAGCAGGCTGAAGGTGAGGAAATCCATGGGCTCGAAGGCCTTGATCTGCACGCCTGGCGGCAGCTTCAGCACCACCACCGCCGCGAACGCACACAGCGCCAGCCCTGCTTCGAAGGAATACAGCTGGTGCCATTGCCCGGTATCGACCAGGCCGGGCGACACGATCCAGGCCAGCGGAACTGCCAGCTGCGACAGACCGACGCCGATCACCAGCAGGTTGCCGGTGAAGCGCCGCGGCAACGCCTGCAGCATGTACAGCGTACCCAGCGTCGAACACGCCGCACCGGCGAAACCGCTGGCCGCGCGCGTCAGCATCGTGGTTTCGAAGCTGCCCACGAACAGGTGCAGCACGGCCAGCGCGGCATACAGCCCCAGGCCGATCTCGGCGAACAGGCGGATGCCGTACTGCTGGCGGAACTTGAAGGCCAGCAGGTTGGCGGTGACGTTGACCATCGCGTAAGCGGCCACCAGCCAGCTGCCCTGGGTCGGGGTGAGCTGCAGTTGCCCCTGCAGGAAGGGCAGGTTGGCGGTGACCAGCGCATTGCCGAGGCCACCGGTGATGGCCACCAGCAGCGACACCAGGGCATAGGCAGCACGCCGGTAGGGTGGGTGCCACGGCATCGAAGCCGATCCGGGCATGGTCGGCTTCTCATGCTCCTCCCAGTCCGGCACCGGCTTCAGATACGGCTGCACCATCAGCGCGCTCCGCTGGCTGCTCCCTGGAGTCCTCCGCGCAGCAGTTGCAGGGCACGCCCGGCCAGACGGGCGCGCTCGTCACGGGTCTTGCCGCGAAGGGCGGCTCCCAGCATGCCGGAGATCAGTGAAATATCCGTTTTTTCCAGGTCGGGACGGCACAGGCCTGCGGCGATGGCCCGCTGGATCGGTGCTTCCAGCAGGTCGCGTACGGTCTCGCGCGCGGCGCGCATGGAGGGCACGTCCGAATCAACGGCGCGCCAGTAATCGGCCAGCGCAGGTGAATCGATGATGCGCTGGGCCATCCCCTCGAACACCTCGAACAGGGCGTCGTCACGGTCGCCCAGCTGCTCCACCTGGCGGCGGATACGGTCGACTGCACGCTGCAGCAGGGCCTGGATCAGCGCGGTGCGGTCGGGAAAATTGCGGTACAGCGTGGCCCGGCCCACCTGGGCGCGTTCGACCACCAGGTCCAGCGGAGCGGTGACGCCGTGTTGCCCGAACACATGGTCGGCGGCGTCGAGAATGAGGGCACGGCGGGCAGCGGCATCAGCGCGTTGAGCGGTCATGGGTTCATTTTCGGACAGAAGTGTCCGATGTGCGAGACATTGAGTGACGGGATTGTCCGGTTGTTGTCCTACGCACATCTTTGTGACGGATGCGTGATGGCATCGCAGCGATATGCAGGAACCCATGGCTCGCGGAGGGGGCAGTAGATCCACGCCATGCGTGGATGAGTATCTGGAGCGGATGGGAGCTGGCTAGCGGCTCACTGATCCACCTTTCCAGTTTTCTTCCTGCTCTTGATGAAATCAATGAACCCCTTCTTGTGGCCCCCAAAGACACGACGGCCGTACTTCCGGTAGTGCGGTCCAAATAGTGTGTAGGCCCCATCCAGGTCTCCGGACTCGAACTGGATGGTGGCGGCGAGTTCGTCCATGGACACGTTCGCAGCTTCGCCCTCTCCATAGATGTCTCTGGCGACCATCGCCCACGCTCTGGCCTTCTCAAACTGAGCGGTATCGCGATAGAAGACAGCTATTCCATACGATGTAATCTGGCCGTAGTCATAAGCAGATTTCGGCTCCGGAATCATGTCCCAGCTTTCAAGGAAGCAATGCTCTGCCTCCGCAATATCGCCGGCCATCCAAGCGGTTCTGCCGCGCTTGGCAATTGCAAGGAAGCGTTCTTCCAGTTCGGCATCGAGACTCAGGGCCATGCAAATGTTTCCGCTCAGTTTGTCTATTGGATTGACACCGGGCTGAGTCTAGTCGTGCAGCAGATGGTGACGCGTCGGTAGTGCGCCGCTTTCTCCAGTTCATGCCATATACGACAAAAAAAAGGGGGCCTTTCGGCCCCCTCAGGTAATGTTCCGATGGCGTAGGCCGATCAGAAGTACGCACGGATGCCGAATGCGACACCGCGGCCCGGCAGCGGCGAGTAGTCGCGCAGCAGCGAGGTGTGCGGGCGCACTTCACGGTTGGTCAGGTTGCTGCCATCCAGGAACACCTCATAGCTGTTGCTGTCGTTGCGATCCCAGCGGTAGGCCAGGTGCGCATCGACCAGGGTGTAGCCGTCGCTCGGCTCTTCGTTCTGCGCCACGTCCTTCTGCCGGCTGTAACGCACGGCGCCCACCGACGCGCGCCAGCCGTCCTTCGCCCAGCGCAGGTCGGCACCGACGCGGGCCGGCGCGATGCGCGGCAGGTAGCCGGTGTTGGCCAGCTCCACGGTGTAGTTGTGGTTGTGGTCACCGTGCGGCACCGCGATGTCGAGGTTGCGGCTGCCGTTGCCGTCCAGCTTGGCCTGCACGTAATCGCCGAACAGGCGCAGATCCCAGTCGCCTGCGACGCCTTCGAACAGATGCACCAGGGCTTCCGCCTCGGCACCCTTGAACACCGCATCCTGCTGCGTCCATGCACGCACCGGCAGGCCTTCGGTGACGCCGGTGTCGGCCAGGTAGATGAAGTCCTTGAACTTCGTCTGGTAGATCGAGGCGGAGAAGTCCAGGCGATCGCTGTGGGTGTGGATGCCCAGCTCGACACGCTGGCCGCGCTCGGTCTTCAGGTTGGCGTCGCCGATTTCCAGCGAGCGGGTGGCAATGTGCGCGCCAGCGGCATACAGCTCTTCATTGGTGGGGGCACGTTCGGAGCTGTCCACGCCGATGCGCAGGTCGACCGCGTCGTTGAGCTTCCAGATGCCGGCCGCGGACAGATTGGTGGCATCGAACTGCCGGCGGCGGTAATCGCCGGTCGGGTCCAGCTTGACCTGGTCGTGGCGGCCGCCGAGTTCGAGCTTGAACGGGCCGAACTGCTTCTCCTGCAGCACGAACAGGCCGATGTTTTTCGTTCCGGTGTCCGGCACGAATGCTTCTTCGCCCTTGGCGCCGAAATCGCTGTTGCCGAACTGCACGCCGAAGGCGCCGTCCCAGCCACCGACCTGCTGCTGTACGGCTTCCAGGCGGGTTTCGATGCCGCGGTTGGTGAAGCGTGTGGAGGGTGTGCCGGCCTCCAGCTCGACATGCTCGTAGTCGGTGTAGGCCACGCGGGCATTGATGTTCTTCAGGAACGAGACCGGGTTGTAGATGCCGGCCTTGGTCTCGAAGCGGTTCTGCACCATGTCGATGCGTACGTCATGCTCGTCGCCGCCTTCCTCCTCGCCGTGATCATGATCATGATCGTGGTCATGATCGTCGCCGTCCGCGTGGACGTGGGCCCCATTGGGGATGCCATAGTTGGTGCGATAGGTGCTGGCCGACACGCCGAAGTAGCCGCCCTCGCCCAGCCAGGTGGCACCCACG
Source organism: Stenotrophomonas sp. GD04145 (assembly GCF_029835135.1). Taxonomy (NCBI): domain Bacteria; kingdom Pseudomonadati; phylum Pseudomonadota; class Gammaproteobacteria; order Lysobacterales; family Lysobacteraceae; genus Stenotrophomonas; species Stenotrophomonas sp. GD04145. The sequence continues at coordinate 24,141 of NZ_JAODZG010000005.1, forward strand.
CCACCGGCCCGGGTGCGGATGGAGCTGTTGTCCAGGCGGCCACGGCGCGGCTCGTCGCCTTCCTCGCCCGCGTGGTCGTGGTCATGGTCTTCGTGGTGGTCTTCCAGGCTGTCGATCACCGCGTAGCCGGGAATGCGGTAGTCGTCGCCGTTGCGCACCAGGCCGTCGACATGCAGCACGACGTTGCCGCTGACGCCGTCGAGGCGGAACATGCCGCTGCGTTCATCATTGACGGAGTTGCCGCGCAGTTCAGCGCGGCCGCTGAGCGGACGGTCGGGCAGCTCGCGGGCGATGCGGCCATCGACGACGTTGACCGCGCCGCCGATCGCACCGCTGCCGAACAGCAGTGTCGCCGGGCCCTTCAGCACTTCGATCTGATCAGCCAGGAACGGTTCGATGCTGGTGGCATGGTCGGCGCTGACGGTGGAGGCATCCATGTTGCCCATGCCGTTGGACAGCACGGCCACCCGCGGGCCTTCCTGGCCGCGGATGATTGGACGACCGACACCGGGGCCGAAGAAGGTGCTCTGCACGCCCGGCAGCTTGGCCACCGTATCGCCGAGGGTGCCTGCCTTCTGTTCGTCCAGGCGCTCGCCGGCGAGCACTTCGACCGGGCGTGCCAGCGACTCGGCGTCGCCCTGCAGCGGCGAGGCGGTGACCTGCACCGATGACAGCTCGGTCAGGTGGCGGTCACGGTGCGCATCGTCGTCGCCTGCGGCGAATGCGGCGGACGGCAGCAGCGCGGCGAGCGCCAGGGCGAGGGTGTGCGGCTTGAACCGCAGGGAAGGGGCGGGCATCGAGAAGTCCTTGTTACTGTGTATCAATTGTGAAGCGCACGTATCCCGTCGCGGGACAGGGGGAGAGGAGATCGTGCGGACCAGGAAGGGATGTTATATTATTCCATAACGATTCGCCGACCCTGCTGGAAGTCATGTCCCTCTCCTCCCACCTGCGGCATCTGCTCGACCGTTTCGGTGCCACCGGATCGATGCTGTGCGCAGTGCACTGTGCGGTGATTCCGGTGCTGCTGGCCGCAGCGCCTTCGCTGGGCCTGTCGTTCTGGCTCAGCGATGGCGTTGAACAGGCGCTGGTCGTGTTCGTGACCCTGCTGGGTCTGTTCAGCCTTGTCTGGGGCTACCGCCGGCATGGCGCCCTGCGCGCGCTGGCGTTCCTGATTCCCGGGCTGGTCGCGCTGTGGGCCGGGGTTCTGTACGACCCGCTGCATCACAATGCCGTGCCGCACGCGGTGGTGATGACCATTGGCGGTCTGCTGGTCGGCGTTGCCCATCTGGTCAATCTGCGGCTCAACCACAGCCACGTACACGACGCCAGCTGCGCGCACTAGGCGCTCCGTGATAGGCTTTCCGATCGTGCGCGGGGGCGTCCAGCAAGGCGGCCCCGCCGAACCCGTGTCAGCACGGGGTAACCAGATTTCACATTTGAGGAGTTGAAGACATGGGTAAGGGTGACCGCAAGACCGCCAAGGGCAAGCGCTACAACGCCAGCTACGGCAACGCCCGTTCGCACACCGCGAGCAAGGTCGCCGTAGGCGCCGCTGCCCCGGTCGCCAAGAAGACCGTGGCCAAGGCTCCGGCGAAGAAGGCCGTGGCGAAGAAGGCCGTCGCCAAGGCCTGATCGGCCGGCCGATGGGTCAACGAAGAACGCGGCGCCTGGCGCCGCGTTTTTTTATGCGTGTCGTTGCGGCCGCCGCGTTCGCCGGGCATGGCCCGGCGCTACCCACATTGGCACGGTAGCGCCGGGCCATGTCCGGCGGAGACGCCCGATCAACGCAGCGTCTGCTTCAGTGTCTCGGCATTGCCGTCGTTCGGCGCGGCTGGAACCTGCAGCAGGTGCGCCAGCAGCGGATAGACATCGACGTTGTCGAAGCCGTCGATCAGCAGCCCCTGGCGGAACGACGGGCCGCTCGCCACGAACACCGCACGCATCGACGGCAGCGCCGGATCGTAGCCGTGCGAGCCGCCGTCGCGACGATCGCGCCTGGCGATCCAGTCCCGGGTCAGCGCGTCCCAGCCTTCATCCATCTGGCAGACGATGGCGGGTATGCGTGGATGCGTGCCGTAATGCCAGCGCGCAGGCAGGTTCTCCTTCTTCCAGCATTCGTAGTGGGCATGGCGGCCGAGCAGGGCACGTTCGGCCTCGGCATCACGCCCCGCGACCGGCGCGAAGCCGACGGACTGGCCCTGGCTGACGTTGCGTGCGATGGCCGGGTCCACCATCGACTCGGTGGCGATCACCTGGCCTTCGCCCACCGCGGCCATGCCGTGATCGGAAACCACGATCACATTGGTGGTGGCTGTCAGGCCACGCTGCTGCAGTCCGTCGAGCACCTGGCCGACAACCTGGTCGGCCCGCACGATGGCTGCCGTGTACTGCTGCGACTGCGGCCCATGGTGATGCCCGGCCTTGTCGACGTGTTCCATGTACAGCGTGGCCAGGCGCGGCGCCTCGGCATCGCTGCGTGCCAGCCAGCCCAGTACGGTCTGCACACGTTGCTCGAACGGTTCCTTGTCGTTATACGCCAGCCACTGGCTGGGGCGCACGCCCTTGATCTCCGCTTCGCTGCCCGGCCAGGACCAGGTCGCGGAACGCACGCCGGCTTTCTCCGCGCTGACCCAGATCGGCTCGCCGCCCCACCAGTCGCTGCGGGTGACCGCCTCGCGGTTGCTCAGCGCGAAACTGCCCAGCGATGCGTCGTCCATCGCATTGTGGATGATGCCGTGATGGTCAGGGCGCAGACCGGTCACGATGGTGTAGTGGTTGGGGAAGGTCAGCGAGGGATAGGAGGGCGTCATCCAGCGTGCGCGCACGCCGCTGTCGATCATCCGCTGCAGGTTCGGAGTCAGCCCGCGGTCCAGCGCGTCGGCACGCAGGCCATCGATGGAGATCAGCAGCAGCTTCGGCGGTGCGGCCGTTGCCGCAGGCGTGGAGACGGTGGCGGTCGGGGCGGGTGCGGTGGTGCAGGCGGCCAACGGCAGCAGCAGCGCCAGCGCGCAGGTCAGGCGTACGGAAGTCATCCGCCCATCATAGTGCGAGGTAATGACGCGCCCAAGACACGGCGCGCCAGGACCGTCCGCGGTCAGATCCCTTTCCCAGGGGAAAGGGATCTGACCCCGATCTCCCATCAGGCGAACAGCGGTACCTGGAGTTGCTCAAGCCGCAGCAGTGCTGCCTTGGTCTCCAGCCCGCCGCCGAAACCGGTCAGCGCGCCGTTGCTGCCGATCACGCGATGGCAGGGCAGGATGATCGGCAGGGGATTGCGGCCGTTGGCGGCGCCGACCGCGCGCGTCGCGCTGGGCTGGCCCAGGTGCTGCGCCAGCTGCAGGTAGCTCCAGGTCTGGCCGAACGGTATCAACGCCAGAGCCTGCCACACGCGCAGCTGGAACGGGGTGCCGCGCGGTGCCAGCAGCAGATCGAATGTGCTGCGTTCGCCATGCAGGTACTGCAGCAGCTGTTCGCGGGCCTCGGGAAACGCGCCGGGCGCATTGTGCCAGTCGCTGCGTCCGCGCGCGGGGTGGCGGTTTTCAGGAAACAGCACGTGGGCCAGGCCACGTTCGTCGCCGGCGATGGTGAGCTCGCCGATCGGGCTGTCAAAACGGTCGAACAACAACGTCATGTCGGTTCTCCAACGAACGTGCCGGACAGATGCCACAGATGCAGCACCGCATACGAGCGCCAGGGGCGCCAGGGCTGGGATCGCGCTTCGGTGGCGCGTTCGCTCAGGCGCTGCCCCTGGGCATGGCCGAGCACCTGCTGCAGCACCAGGTCACCTGCAGGAAACGCGTCGGGCTGGCCCAGGCCGCGCAGGGCGATGTACTGCGCCGTCCACGGGCCGATGCCGGGCAGGGCCACGCAGCGGGCGACGAATTCCTCCAGTGCCTGGCCGGGCCCGAAGTCGAGCTGGCCACTGACGCAGGCTGCGGCCAGTGCGCGCACGGTGGCGGCGCGGCTGCGTGGCAGACCGATCGATTCCAGAGGGGCGTCCGCCAATACCGAGGGAGAGGGGAACTGGCGGTCGAACTCCGTCGGCATACCCGGCAGGTGGGCGCCATGCGCGTCGACCAGCCGGCGCGCGAAGGTGGTCGCCGCCGCAACGCTGACCTGCTGGCCGAGCACGGCACGCACCGCCACCTCGAAGCCATCCCAGCCGCCCGGCACGCGCAGGCCAGGGCGTTCGGCGATGCCGCGCGCCAGCAGCGGCTCTTCACCGAGCGCGGCATGCACCTGCTGCAGGTCGGCATCGAGATCGAATACCCGCCGCACGCGTCGCACGATGTCCGGTATCAGCCGCGGATCGACCGCACCCAACTGCAGGCGCAGTTCCGGCCGCTTCGGATCAGCCGTCACCCGCAGCAGGGTGGGTCGTTCAGGCATGCCGAGCACGCGCTGGTAGCTGTCGTCGCCGATCAGTTCGATGCCCGGCAGGCTGCGCTTGCGCAGGAACGCCAGCATGCGCGGAAAATCCAGCGGAGGCCGGTAGCCCAAGCGCAGCACCAGGCCACCGTCATCGGCGGCCAGCGGGACGTGTTGGCGGCGCAGCGTGGTCGGCGCCATCCCGCAGCCCTGCAGGAAGGCGGTGTTGAAGCGGCGCAGGCTGTTGTAGCCCGCCGCGAGCGCAACGTCGGTGACCGGTAGGGTGGTTTCGGTCAGCAGCTGCTTGGCCAGCAGCAGGCGGTGGGTGGCGTGGATCTGGCCGGGCGTGGCGCCCAGGTGCTCCACGAACAGGCGCTGCAGCTGGCGTGCGCTGAGGCCGATCTTCGCAGCCAGTCCGGCAACCGGCTGCTCCTGCAGGAAGCCGCCGTGGATCAACGCCAGCGACCGCTGTACGGCTTGGCCGGCCAGCGCCTGCTGTGCCTGCGGCGCCAGTTCGGGACGGCAGCGCAGGCAGGGCCGGTAACCGGCGGCAGAGGCTGCGGCCGCACTCGGGAAATAGGTGATGTTGCGCGGCTTCGGCGGCGGCGCCGGGCAGACCGGCCGGCAGTAGATGCCGGTGCTGCGCACGGCGGTGAAGAACACGCCATCGAAGCGCGCGTCACGGGCGAGGCGGGCACGGTCGCAGGCAGCGGTGTCGAGGACGAGAGCGGTGTTCATGCGCCCAGTCTAGGCTGCCCATGCGGCAGATACTCGCCGGATTCGGACATGGATGCAGCGGGTCGCGATCCGGGGTCAGAACCGGTTCAGTGCCACGTGCTGAATGCGCGCGCCGTGCAGGTAGACTGTGATCCTTGTTCCTGCGAAATCCGGTTGCCCGATGTCCGCCTTGATCCGCTGGTTGCCCCTTTTGTGCCTGGCCTTTGCGGGCTGCAGCCAGTTGGAGAATCCGGGCAACGTGACTGCGGCTGACAAGGCGGCACGGGCACCGGCCAGTGATGGCGACAACATGGTGTCGATCAATGCCGCCGACGCCCCACCACCGCCGTCCCCGCCGCGTAGCCGCGCTGATCGGCCGTGGCCGCAGGCGCAGCTGGAGAACGGCCGGGCCTGGGTCAGCTGCAGCACCGATTACGCGGCCGAAGGCGGCGACGGCGTGGAGCTGGAAGGACTGCAGCGCGAGCAGATCAGCCAGGCGCTGCAGCCGTGCGCCGAGCGTGGCCTGCTGCGGGTGCGCTACAACGGCAAGATCAATCCCGGGTTCGCCGAAATGATGTGGCGCCTGGCCGTGGTGGCCGACGCGCTGGAGATCCACAAGCGCATCCTCGATCTCGACTCCAGTGGTGGCCAGGTCGAGTCGGCGATCATTGCCGGCGACAGCATCGGCGAATCGGGCTGGACCATCTGGGTGCGCGAAGGATCGATCTGCCACAGCGCCTGCGTGTTCGTGCTCGCGGCCGGCGACAACCGCCTGCTGACCGGCAAGGTCGGCATCCACCGCATGATGCGCATCAGCTCCAAGGCGACCTCGCGCGCCGAGCTCAACCGCGAGCTGCACGAGGTCTACGACAACGTGAAGGATTATCTGCAGCGCAACGGTGTGGCGGTGGGCGTTGCTGATCTGATGATGACCGTGCCCAACCGCAGCCTGCGCCTGCTGACCCCCGAGGAACTGCGGCAGTTCGGCCTGGATGGCACCAATGCGGTGCAGGACGACCTGGAACGGATCAAGCAGATGCGCGCGTGTGGCGACGATTTCGTGCAGCGCAAGGACGCGTTCCTGATCGCCTTCGACCAGCAGTGCAAGCGCGACGGTGCAGACATGGAATCGATCAACAGCTGCGGCCAGTCGCTCAAGCAGCGGTTCGGTTTCCCCGATCCGGTCTGCCCCGAGGAGAGCCCGCTGTCGGAGATCGACGTGGCCACGCTGCCACCGTCTCCTCCGCCGCAGGTTCCGGTGGCGGAACAGCCGGCAGTGGAGACGGAGACCCAGGCCTCACAGGCCGATGCCGAAGCAACCCAGGGCAGCGTGCCGCTGCGCTGACAAACGCCTCACCCGGCTGGCGTAGACTGCGGTTCCTTCCGATGAACCGGTGGTGTCCATGAAGCGCGCGCTCCTGCTGCTGTCCCTGTTGCCGCTTGCTGCATTCGCCCAGGTGCCCGCGCCCGCCACGCCGGCTCCGGCGCCGGCGCGCCCGGCGCCGAGTGCGCCGGCCGCCGCGCCACCGGCGACAGCGGCACGGCCGCCCGCACCGGCCCTCAGCCCGGCACAGCAGGCGCAGGTGCAGAAGCAGGACGCGGAGATGGGGGCAGCCGCACTGAGGGCCGCGCAGATGGTCGACGCCAACCGCGCGGGCGAGTTGTGGGATGGCGCATCAGCCGTAGCGCGGCGCGCGGTGACCAAGCCGGCCTTCATCAGCCAGCTGACCGCCGACCGCACCCGCCTGGGTGCCTTGAGTGGTCGCGGCCAACCGTCCATTACCCGGGTGAAGTACGCGGCCGGCGCCGCCGTACCCGAAGGCCTGTACATCAATGTCAGCTTCCCGACCCGCTTCGCCAACAGTGCGCAGCCCGTGCGCGAACTGGTCTCGTTCCGCTTCGATGAGGACCAGGTCTGGCGCCTGGCCGGTTACAGCCTGCGCGCACCCGGGCCCTGAAGGAGAACAGCATGGCGGCCGAACTGACACTGCTGGCGTGGTCGACGCTGCTGGGGTTTGTCTACATCTTCGCCACCTCCACGGTGGTGACCCGCGAGCGGGGCATGAAGTGGAACGCGTCGGCACGCGACGAACAGGGCCGGCCACTCAGCCCGCTGGCAGGGCGGCTGCAACGGGCCCAGTCCAACTTCCTTGAGACGTTCCCGTTCTTCGCCGCCGCCGCGATCGCGGTGGTGGTGGCCGGTCGCAGCAGCGACACCACGGTACTGGCCGCGCAGGCGTACTTCTGGGCACGGGTGGTCTACCTGCCGCTGTACGCCGCGGGTGTGCCCTACGTGCGCAGCCTGGTGTGGCTGGTGTCGCTGCTGTCGATCCTGGCGCTGGTGTTCGCACTGCTGTGAGCCGGGCCTGATCCAGATCAAGGCCGGTCAGCTGCGCGGCGCTATGCTGGCTGCGACTGGATCGATGGTGGGAGGCGCGCATGCGCAGGATGGACGTGGTGGTGGTTGGCGCGGGGCCGGCAGGACTGTGCTTCGCACGTGCGCTGGCCGGCAGCGGGCTGCAGATCGGGCTGATCGAAGCGCAGCCACGCCAGGCGCTCGCCGAAGCGGCGTTCGACGGCCGCGAGATCGCGCTGACCCACGCGTCGCGGCAGAGCCTGGAGCAGCTGGGGCTGTGGGCACGGCTGCCGGAGGCCGAGATTTCCGAACTGCGCGATGCCAAGGTGATGAACGGCGGCTCGCCGTTCGCACTGACCTTCGCCAGCAGCCAGGTCGATGGTCAGCCGCTGGGTTGGCTGGTGCCCAATCATCTGATCCGCCGTGCGGCGTGGGACGCGGTGCAGCGCCAGGACGGCCTGGAGCTGTTCGACGGGCGCAAGGTGCAGGGCGTGCAGGCCGATGCGCAGGGCCATGTGGTCACGCTGGATGATGGCAGCAGGCTGCACGCGCGGTTGCTGGTGGCCGCGGACAGCCGTTTCTCCGCAACCCGGCGCATGCTCGGCATCGGTGCGCAGATGCGCGACTTCGGCAAGTCGATGCTGGTGTGCCGCATGCGCGTCGAACGCGACCATCACCACACCGCGTGGGAGTGGTTCGGCTACGGTCGTACGATGGCGCTGCTGCCGCTCAACGAAGGCCAGGCATCTGCGGTGATCACGCTGCCCCCGCGGCGGATCGAGGATCTGCTGGCGAAGGATGAGGTAGCCTTCGGTGAGGCCGTCAGCGGCTTCTTCGAGCATCGGCTGGGGGGCATGCAGCCGGTCGCCACGCCGCAGGCCTATCCGTTGGTGGGTGTCTATGCACACCATTTCGCAGGCGAGCGCTCGGCGCTGATCGGCGACGCTGCGGTGGGCATGCACCCGGTCACCGCCCATGGCTTCAACCTGGGCCTGGCCAGTGCCCAGCGCCTGGCGCGGGGCATCGCCGGCCAGCAGCGCCGCGGTGCGGACATCGCCGCGGCCGGCATGCTGGCCGGCTACCAGCGTGGCCATCGGATGGCGGCGCGACCGCTGTACGAGGCGACCAATGCGATCGCCAGCCTGTACACCGATGATCGGCGCCCGGCGCGGCTGCTGCGGGCAGCGGGCCTGCGTGTCGCCCAGGGCGTGGCACCGTTCAGGCAGCTGATCGCCTCGCACCTGACCCAGCGCGTGGCCTGAACAGGATCAGATCAGCCGGCCGCCAGCACCCGGATCTGGCTGTCGGCGAATTCGACCACCTGGCCTGCGCGGATCTTGCAGGCCTTGCGCAGTTCAACTTCGCCGTCGACCCGTACCTGGCCCTCGCTGATGACCATCTTGGCCTCGCCGCCACTGGTGACCAGGTCGGCCAGCTTGAGCAACTGCTTGAGTTCGACGTAGTCACCGTCGAGGTCGAATTCGAGAATCTGCATGGAGCGGGGGTTCCTGGGAAGGGGCGCAGGCCAGCGGCCGGGCCGGGAAGAGGGCGCGTATTGTGCGCCAGCACGGGGCCTGACGGCACGCGAAGGGAAAACTGTACGCCTCGTTCAGGATCAATGCGGTATCATTCCGCTCTGAGCGAGTGAAATCTCCTCCGACCGAGCAGCGCCAGGGCACGCGATAAGAAGGGCGCCCAAAGCGCGGACCATCACCTTTTTTATCGCACTGCCAGGAAGACGGCAGTGCCTTCGGAGTTCCCCATGTCCCAAGATTCCCAAGCGCCGCTGCAGTTCGCGCAGCTCGGCCTGTCCGAGCCCGTGATGCAGGCGGTCACCGCCATCGGCTACGAAACCCCGTCGCCGATCCAGGCCGCCACCATCCCGGCGATGCTGGAAGGCCGCGACGTGCTGGGCCAGGCGCAGACCGGTACCGGCAAGACCGCCGCTTTCGCACTGCCCGTACTGTCCAACATCGACCTGCAGCAGATCAAGCCCCAGGCACTGGTCCTTGCGCCGACCCGCGAACTGGCCATCCAGGTCGCCGAAGCGTTCCAGTCCTATTCGTCGAAGATCCCGGGCTTCCGCGTGCTGCCGGTGTACGGCGGCCAGCCGTATGGCCAGCAGCTGTCGGCCCTGCGCCGCGGCGTGCACATCGTGGTCGGTACCCCCGGCCGCGTGATCGACCATCTGGACCGCAGCACCCTGGACCTGTCCGAGCTGAAGACCCTGGTGCTGGACGAAGCCGATGAAATGCTGCGCATGGGCTTCATCGACGACGTCGAAGCCGTGCTGAAGAAGCTGCCGGAGCAGCGCCAGGTGGCCCTGTTCTCGGCCACCATGCCGCCGCAGATCCGCCGCATCGCGCAGACCTACCTGCAGGACCCGGTCGAGGTCACCATCGCGGCCAAGACCACCACCTCGGCCAACATCCGCCAGCGCTACTGGTGGGTGAGCGGCATGCACAAGCTGGACGCGCTGACCCGCATCCTGGAAGTCGAGCCGTTCGACGCGATGATCATCTTCGCGCGTACCAAGGCCGGTACCGAAGAACTGGCCAGCAAGCTGCAGGCCCGGGGCCTGGCCGCTGCCGCGATCAATGGCGACATGCAGCAGGCCCAGCGTGAGCGCACCATCGCCATGCTGAAGGAAGGCAAGCTGGACATCCTGGTGGCCACCGACGTTGCCGCCCGCGGCCTGGACGTCGAGCGCATCAGCCACGTGCTGAACTACGACATTCCGTACGACACCGAAAGCTACGTGCACCGCATCGGCCGTACCGGTCGTGCCGGCCGCAGCGGCGAGGCGATCCTGTTCGCGACCCCGCGCGAGAAGGGCATGCTGCGCCAGATCGAGCGCGCCACCCGCCAGCCGATCGAAGAGATGCAGCTGCCGAGCGTGGAAGCGGTCAACGATACCCGCATCAACAAATTCACCTCGCGCATCAGCGAAACGCTCGGCGCCGGCGGCCTGGACTTCTACCGCCAGCTTCTGGAGCGCTTCGAGAACGAGCAGAACGTGCCGCCCATCGAAATTGCTGCCGCGCTGGCGAAGATGCTGCAGGGCGACACCCCGTTCCTGCTGCAGCCGCCGGTGCGTGCCCCGCGGGAAGAGCGTGCGCCGCGCGAGCGCTTCGACCGGGGCGACCGTCCGGAGCGTGGCGATCGCTTCGACCGCAACGAACGTGGCCCGCGCTTCGAGCGTGGTCCCCGCCGTGACGACGCCGAAGGGGGTTTCGAGCAGCGTCCGCGCCGTGAAGTTCCGCCGCGCGGTGCGCCGGAGCAGGGCATGGAGACCTACCGCATCTCGGTCGGTCACCAGCATGGCGTGAAGCCGGCGAACATCGTCGGCGCCATCGCCAACGAAGCTGGCCTGGAAAGCCGTTACATCGGCCGCATCGACATCCACGACGACTTCTCGCTGCTGGACCTGCCGGCGCAGATGCCGCAGGACGTGCTGACCCACCTGCAGAAGGTGTGGGTGTCCGGCCAGCAGCTGCAGATGCGTCCGCTGGCTGCCGGTGAAGAGATCAATCCGGCACCGCGTCCGTTCAAGCCGCGCTTCGACAAGCGGGGTCCGGGTGGCCCGGGTGGCCCGCGTCGTGGCGGCCCAGGTGGCCCGGGCGGCGACCGTGACGGCCGTCCGCCGCGTCGTGATGGCTTCAAGCCGCGCGGCCCGCGCAGCTACTGAGCCAGACCTGCCGTGATCGACAACGCCAGCCCTCGGGCTGGCGTTGCTCGTTTGTGGACCCCGGTTTCGCACCGCCCACACATTCAGGGTCATAGGCTGGGCCGGTTCGAAGGGAGGTTGTCACCGCAGCACATTCGGGGGGATCCGGGATGGGTAGGAGTGGCACGGACATTCACAGCCGCCGGGTACCCATGTCCCGTGGGCTGGGGCTGAGGTTTGCGCTGTTGACGGGCATGGCGATCGGGCTGGTCGCATTGTCGGCGCTGATCCAGGAACTGCAGGCGGCTTCGACGGCGTGGATCGCCGGCCAGGGCTACTGGTCGCGTGGCCAGCAGGACGCCACGGCCGCTCTCAGCCGCTACCTGGCGCGGGGGGATGCCCGCGATCTGGAAGACGCCCGCCAGGCCCTGCGCGTGCCGATGGGGGACCTGCAGGGACGCCTGGCGCTGGAGCAGCCGAGACCGGATATCGAGCGTGCCCGACAGGGCTTCCTGCAGGGCGGCAACGCGCGTGCCGATGTGCCGCGGCTGATCTTTTCATTCCGTCACGCCCGTGACCTCGGCGCCTTCCGTGAAGCGACCGCCCTCTGGCGGGCGACCGACGACGACCTGATGGCCGTGCACCGGCTGGTCGATGAACTGCAGCATCGTCATGCCGACGGTCCACTGCCGGTCGCCGCGCGCGACCGGTACCTGCAGCAGCTCCGTGATCTCGACCGGCGGCTGCAGGTGCAGGCGCAGGCGTTTTCGCAGGCGCTGCTGCGGATGGCTGCCGCTGTAAGGATGGCGACCCTGGTTGTCGGCGGCCTGTCGGTGCTGGCGATCAGCCTGATGGCCGTCGCCCTGGCGCGACGGGTCGGCAAGGATCTGACGGAGCATGAAAGCCGCTTCCGCGCAGCCTTCTACCAGGCCAATGTCGGCATGCTGAAGCTTGATGCCGGCGGCCGGGTGCTGGAAGCCAACCAGGCGATGGCGGACATCCTCGACCATCGCCGTGACGCACTGTTGCAGATGTCGCTGCGTGACCTGCTGATGGAAGGAGAGCTGGTCATCGACGGTGTTGGCCGGATCGACTGGGAGCGGCAGCTGCGGCCGAGCGAGCTGCGCTTCCGCCGTCGCGACGGCAGCCTGGTATGGGGGCGCTGGAGCGGTACCGGCGTGCGCAACACCGGTGGCGGGCTGTCGGTGTTCGCGATTGTCGAGGATGTCAGCCAGAACCATGCGCTGGCCCGCGAGATCGAACACCACGCCAGCCACGATCCGCTGACGGGCCTTATCAACCGGCGCGAGATCGAGCGCCTGCTCGAGCGTGCACTGCTGCAGGTGCGCAGCGAGGGGGGCACGCATGCGTTGTGCTACATCAATCTGGACCATTTCAAACTGGTCAATGACAGCTTCGGCCATGCCGCCGGCGACCAGATGCTGCGCGGTTTTGCCGACTATCTGGTCGCCGCCGTGCGCGAGGGCGACTGGGTTGGCCGGTTGGGTGCCGACGAATTCGCGGTGTTCCTGGCCCATGCGGGCCAGGATGAGGCCAAGCGCGTGCTGCAGCGGGTGATCCGCAATCTTGGCCAGGCCACATTCCCGATCAGCGAAGGCAGCCTGCAGCTGAGCTGCAGCATCGGCGTGGTCGAGGTCAGCCAGGAGGCCCCTGATGTCAACTGGCTGATGAGCGCAGCCGACAGTGCCTGTTACGCAGCCAAGCAGGCCGGTCGCAACCGCGTGCACTGTTTCAACGAGGACCGCATGGCGCTGGACGAACGGCGCCTGGAGGCCGAGCGCCTGCAGGGCGTGAGCCGGGCGATGGCCGAGAACCGCATGCTGCTGTACGCGCAGCGCATCGCCCGGGTGGGTGACCCGGGCTATCTGCACTACGAGGTGCTGGTGCGCATGCGCGACAGCGACGGTACGCTGCATCTGCCCGGCCAGTTCATGCCGGCGGTGGAGCGCTACGGCATGGCGGTGACACTGGACCGGCATGTGCTCGGCCTGCTGTTCCGGCACCTGCAGGTGTGCCCGGCGCATGTGCGCCAGCTCGGCCTGTGCAACGTCAACGTGTCCGCACAGTCGATCGCCGAACCCAGCTTCCTGGCTTTCGTCTGCGACCTGCTGGAGCGCAACCGCGTACTGGCGTCCAAGCTCTGCTTCGAGATCACCGAGACGGCCGCGATCAGCAATCTGAGCCAGGCGCGGGCGTTCATCGATGCGGTGAAGGCGCGTGGCTGCCGGCTGGCGCTGGACGATTTCGGATCGGGTCTGTCCTCGTTCGGTTACCTGCGCCAGCTGCCGGCCGACATGCTGAAGATCGACGGTGCATTCGTGCGCGACATGGATGTCGATCCGGTCAGTCACGCGACCGTACGCGCGATCACCGAACTGGGCCGCGAACTGCAGATGGAGGTCGTGGCCGAGTGGGTGGAGAGCAGCGAGGTGGCGGGGGCGCTGACCCGGCTGGGCGTGCAGGGGCTGCAGGGCTATGCGATCGAGCGGCCGCAGCCGCTGGAGCGGATGACCCTGACCGACCTGCGGCCGGTCAGGCTGAAGGCGGTGAAGGGCCCGCCGGCCGCAGGCTGAACGCTGGTCCGCGACGATTGTCTACACCTGCATGCCACGGACGGCTGCGATAATGCACGCCAGGGGCGACGCGCAGTGGGCGCGGGCGTAAGCAGAACAGGATGTGGCGTGGTCGTCAGGCAGTGGCAGTACGGAACTGGGGTGGTGCTGGTCGTGCTGCTGGTGTGGTTGGCAATGCCGTGGCCTGCGCAGGCCGGTGCGGCGATGCACGGTCCCGACTACCTGCTGGTGGGCGTTGCCACCGCCGAGCCTACGCCCCATCGCGCCTGTACTGCGCAGATGCTGGCCGGGCCACGCCAGCAGGTGCGGGTGCCGGCGCCGCCGGCGGGCTGGTCGGGCGAACCCCAGGCGCTGGATGTGTTCAATGTGTTCGCGGGCGAGGTCCAGGTACGGCACGGCGACCGGGAGATCTGCGGCGACATGCATGATGCGCGTACCCGCGACTCGCGTTTCCGTGCCGGCGTGGGCCTGGTTGCGGTGCCGCCGGCCGGCAGTCACGAGCCATTCCTGGTCTCGTGGCAGACGCCGCTGAAGGATCGTTGGGTACCGACGCTGCGGCTCGGCGCACCCAGCCCGGTGCAGCAGAATGACACTGCGCGGCTGCTGGTCCGCGCGGCCTGCATCGCGGTGGCGCTGGCCTTGGCGCTGTCGGCGCTGATGGCCTATCTGACCACCCGTGATCGCAGCTTCCTGGTGTACATCGCGGGTACCGGCGTGCTGGTGCTGTGGCAGGCCATCCTCGGAGGCCTCAGCGGCTATCCGGAGCCGTGGCTGCCGGTCGGCACGCGTGGCGCCTGGTGGCTGCTGGCGCTGACGGCAGCGAGCCAGGCACTGGTGCTGCCTGCCCTGTGGTGGCTGAACGGTGGCGACCGGTTGTGGCCGAAGTCACGCCTGCTCCAGCAGATGGTCCTGTGCGCCCTGCTGGGCGTAGCCGCGCTGGTGCCGTGGCTGCGCTGGGATCAGCTCGGATGGGTCGCGCAGGGGCTGCAGGTGACCTACCTGGCCGGCTGCGGCGTCTCCCTGCTGATGGGGATAGGGGCGCGGTGGCGTGGCGACCGCTGGGCACTGGCTGGATTGGCGGCGCTGGCGCCGATGCTGGTGCTGATCGGAGCCGACGCCTGCGCTGCGGAGTGGCTGCTGGAGTACCGGGTGGAGGCGCTGCAGCTGGCGATCACCTGGCTGCTGATGATGGCGGCCTACGCCCTGAACCTGCGGCTGGGACGCCTGCGCCAGCAGCGTGACGAGATGCGCCAGCTGGCCGAGACCGACGGCCTGACCGGGCTGCCCAACCGCCGCGCCGGCCTGCGCGAGCTCGGCCATCATCTGGAACGGGTCGATCGTGAGCGTGGCCCGATGGTGATCGGCTTCCTCGACATTGATCTGTTCAAGGACATCAACGACCGCCACGGGCATGAGGTGGGTGACCAGGTACTGGTCGCCGTGGCCCGTGCGCTGCGGGCCGCCGTGCGCAGCCAGGACCAGGTGGTGCGGATGGGCGGCGAGGAGTTCCTGCTGCTGATGCCGGGGATGCCGCGCGAGGCGGCGGCGGCGCGGCTGGATCGCCTGCGCCAGCGCATCACCGAGGCCTGCCAGGCCCTGCAGGTGCCGGGGCTGGAGGTGACCGCCAGCATCGGCCTGGCCCAGTGGCGGCCGGGCGAGGACGACCTGGCCGCGCTGCTGCGCCGGGCCGACCATGCCATGTACGTGGCCAAGCGCGCGGGCCGTAACCGGGTGTTCGACGGCGAAGAACTGGATCCACCCGCACCAGCATGAACCTGACAGGGCGGCGATGCCGGATAATAGGGCGATGACCACCCGACTCAACAAACATATCGCCGATACCGGCTTCTGCTCCCGTCGCGAGGCCGACCGCCTGATCGCCGCCCGCCGGGTCACCGTCAACGGCCATCCGGCCGGCACCGGTGCCGTGGTCGGCGAGGGCGACCAGGTGCTGGTCGACGGCCAGCCGCTGCGTGCCCGTACCGCACGCAAGCCGGGGGCGCGCCGCCACGTCTACATCGCGCTGAACAAGCCGGTCGGCGTTACCTGCACCACCGAAAGCTCGGTGAAGGGCAACATCGTCGACTTCGTCGGCCACGAGCAGCGCATCTTCCCGATCGGCCGCCTGGACAAGGAGTCGGAAGGACTGATCCTGATGACCAGCAATGGCGACATCGTCAACCAGATCCTGCGTGCCGAGAATGGCCACCAGAAGGAGTATCTGGTGGCGGTGAACAAGCCGGTCACCGACGAGTTCCTGCGCGGCATGGCCCGGGGTGTGCGCATCCACAACCAGATGACCCTGCCTTGCCGCACCTCGCGCATCGCCAAATTCGGGTTCCGCATCACCCTGGAGCAGGGCCTGAACCGGCAGATCCGCCTGATGGCGGCGGAATTTGGTTACCGCGTCACCCAGCTGCGCCGCGTCCGCATCGACAACATCAAGATCGGTGCGCTGAAGCCGGGCCAGTGGCGCAACCTGACCGAGCAGGAACTGCACGGCCTGCTGCCGCAGCAGCAGGACTGGTGAACGACAGCGGTCGGACGTCGGTCCGGCCGCGCATCGGATAGACTCCGCCGAGACCTGCCGGAACATGACGCTGCATGATCAAGCCCGACAAGCCCGCCAATGAAGCGCTTCGCCTGGAAGCGCTATACCGCTATCGCATCCTTGATTCGGAACGCGAGAGATCGTTCGACGATCTGGTGGTGATCGCCAAGGCGGTCTGCGGCACGTCGATGGCGGCTGTCACGCTGATCGACGTTGAGCGGCAATGGTTCAAGTCGATCCAGGGCATCGATGCCACCGAGACCCTGCGCAGCGAATCGATGTGCGGCCATGCGATCCTGCAGCCGCAGGAGGTGATGGTGGTCGAGGACGCACTGCAGGACGTGCGCTTCCACGACAATCCGGTGGTGGTGGGCGATCCGCACATCCGCTTCTACGCCGGCGCACCGCTGATCAGTTCCGACGGACTGCCGCTCGGGACGCTGTGCGTGTTCGATGCGCGCCCACAGCATCTGGAACGGGCCAAGGCCGAGGCACTCAGTGCGCTGTCACGGCAGGTGATGCTGGTGATGGAGCTGCGCCGCTTTGCACTGGACATCCAGAAGCACATGCTGGAACGCGATGACTACGAACGCCTGTTGTCCGAGTATCACGATGTGCTGCTGGCACAGAACGCGGATCTGGCCGAACAGAGCCGTACCGATGCACTGACCGGGCTTCCGAACCGGCGGGCGATGGCGGTCGCGCTGGAAGAGTCCCTCGCCGATGCCGATGGCCAGCCACGACAGGTTTGCGTGGCATTGCTGGACATCGACCACTTCAAGAGCATCAATGATTTCCACGGGCATGCGACCGGTGACCGTGTGCTGGCCGAACTGGGGGCATTGCTGCGCGGGCATTTCGCCGGCGGCGGAACGGCGGCGCGGTATGGCGGCGAGGAATTCGTGGCGGTGATGCCGGACACGGATCTCCACGCGGCAGGCGTGCAGTGCGAGTTCCTGCGTATGGCCGTGGGCAACCTGCCGCTCGGCTTTCCGGTCACGGTCAGCATCGGCGTGGCCATGCATCGCGCCGGCGACAGTGTCGACCAGACCCTGGCCCGTGCCGACGCGGCGCTGTACCGGGCCAAGGGCAACGGACGCAACCGCGTGGAGTTCGCGGACTGAGCCGGCCGTCCGCAACCGGCGGCCCCATGGCTGCATGGCGCCGGGTCGCAGCGGGTGCGAACGCCCCGGGTCACCATGGTTGCCTTGTTTCCAAGGATGACCACCGTGCTGCAGACCCTGGCCGTCGCCAATTATCGCTCGCTGCATACGCTGGTGCTGCCGTTGCAGCAGCTGAACGTGATCACCGGCGACAACGGCAGCGGCAAGTCCAGCCTGTATCGGGCGCTGCGCCTGCTGGCTGAAACCGCCCAGGGCGGGGTGGCCTCAGCGCTGGCGCGCGAGGGTGGGCTGGGCTCGGCGCTGTGGGCAGGGCCCGGCAGGATCGACCGCCGGGTAGCTGCAGGCGAGATTCCGCTGCAGGGAGGGCCGCGACAGGAGCCGGTAGGCCTCAGACTGGGTTTCACCACCGATGACTACGGCTACGCCATCGACCTCGGTTACCCGCCGCCCAGCCTGTCGGCATTCGCCCTGGACCCGCAGATCAAGGCCGAAGCAATCTGGGCCGGTCCCTTCCTGCGCACAGCCAGTCAGCTGGTGGATCGCCGGGGCGGGATGGTGCGGCAGCGCCATGCACGTGGCTGGGATGTGCTGGACGACCGGTTGTCGCTGTTCGACAGCCTGTTCACCCAGGTAGCTGATCCGCAGCGCATGCCGGAGACCTTCGCCCTGCGCGAGTACATCCGGCGCTGGCGCTTCTACGATCACTTCCGCAGCGATGCCGATGCCCCGGCACGGCAGCCGGCGATGGCCACGCGTACCCCGGTGCTGCACCACGATGGCCGCGATCTGGCCGCAGCGTGGGTGACCATCCTGGAAAACGGTGACCCGGTCGCGCTGGCTCGCACGGTGGACGATGCCTTCCCCGGGGCTTCGGTGGGATTCGAGGTGCTGGATGGACGGATGGTGCTGCGGTTCCACCAGCCCGGCCTGCTGCGGCCGCTGTCGATGGCCGAACTGTCCGACGGCACGCTGCGTTTCCTGCTGCTGGCTGCTGCCCTGCATACGCCGCGGCCGCCGCCGCTGATGGTGCTCAACGAACCGGAAACCAGCCTGCATCCTGACCTGCTGCCTGCGTTGGCGCGGCTGATCGTGGCGGCCAGTTCACGCAGCCAGGTATGGGTGGTGTCGCACGCCAGCCGCCTGATCGCCGCTCTGGAGCAGGCGCCCGCCTGCCATTCCGTGCATCTGCACAAGGAACACGGCCGCACGCTGCTGAGCGGGCAGGGCCTGCTGGACGCGCCGGCATGGCACTGGCCGCGGCGGTGACGTGCCCGCTCAATCGGCGATGTTGCGGGCCTCCGCGGTGCCGAGGATTTCCGGGTGCTGCAATGGCTTGCGGCGGTTCAGCAGCGGATGCAGGAAGACCGCACCGACGATGATCGCCACGCCCAGGTAGAACCAGGGAGTGACTTCGTGCTGCTCGCGCAGCAGCAATACCGCCAGCAGCACCGCATACACCGGTTCCAGGTTGGTCACCAGCTGCACGGTGTAGGCGCTGAGGTGGCGCAGCGCGACCAGGGCGAGGGCGAACGGCAGCAGGGTGCAGATGCCCGCCAGTACCAGCAGCAGGATGCCGTCGTGCAGGTCCGGCACCACCCACAGCGGGCTGGCCAGGGCCGGCAGCAGGTAGGGCATCAGCGGCGCAAGCAGGGTCAGGGTCAAGGTGCCGGCCCCCAGTTCAAGGGCAGTCACCGTCAACGGATCGGCGTGGCTGACCATGCGCTTGTTGAGCGAGCCGAACACCGCCACCAGCAGTGCAGACAGCGCGCCAACCAGAACCCCCAGCCGCATGCCATCCGGCACGCCCCCCACCACCAGCGCCACGCCCGGCAGAACTGCCAATCCGAAGGCCAGTTCGCGCAGCTGGAACGGACGCTTGGCCACCCACGGCTCGATGATCGAGGTAAACACCGGTGCCAGCGCGATGCAGGTCGCCGCCACCGAGGCATTGGCCAGTTTCACCGCACCATAGAACGTCAGCCAGTGCAGGGCGACCAGCGCACCGATGCCGGCGTATCCGGCCACCACTCGCAACGGCAGCGTGCGCAGGCCGCGCCACACCCGTGGCAGCAGTGCCAGCATCGCCGTCACCAGCAGCATGCGCCACCACACCAGCGGCAGCGCCGGCAAGGTGATCAGCTTGCCCAGGATGGCCGTGACGCCCCACAACAGGACACAGAAGTGGATCTGCCAAAGTGCTTTGCGGGTGTCGGGCGTGCTCATCCGCCTATTGTGCGGCAAGGCGGTGACCGCTGGGCGTCGGCAGCTCGATCCTGGCCGCGTTTACCGCCCCTGAGACCCGAGCAGGTCGTCCAGCCGCCGCTGCAGGGCCATCGCCGCGGCCGGATTGCGTGCCTTGCCGGCACCGATGCAGAGCAGGTACACCTCTCGTGGCGTCGATGGGGCGGATTCGGCAAGGCATGGCAGGTCGTCGACCGGCTCGCCGACGGCCCAGCGCCGGGCGCGTTCGGCCCAGCGCTGCTGCGTGGCGGCAGGCAGCCCCTGCAGCAGACGGGCCTGGCTGCGCTTGATGCGCGCGTAGACGAAGCTGGCGGTGACGTCGCCGTGCAGCGGGGCTTCGTCGCTGTCTTCGATGACCAACGCCACCCCATGCCTGCGCGCGGCAGTGACCAGGGGCGCGCCGTGCACCTGCGGATTGCGGATTTCAACAGCGTGCTGCAGCGCCAGGCCATCGAGCTGCTTCGGCAGCTGGGCCATCAGCGCGTCCAGTGCCCGGGCATCGGCAGGGTGGCGGGGATCGAACTGCCACAGCAGCGGCCCGAGGCGGTCGCCCAGGGCGATCGCTGCCTGCAGGAACGGCGCGGCGGCCTCCACGGTGCCGGACAGGTCGCGACGCTGCACCAGATAGCGGGGTGCCTTCAGGGAGAAGCGGAAGCCGGCCGGAGTCTGCGACGCCCACTGCGCGCACTGGGCCGGGGTCGGGGTGCGATAGAAGGTGCCGTTGATCTCGATGCAGCGCAGGGCACGGCTGGCGTGCGCCAGTTCCTCCCGCTGCGGCAGGCCGGGCGGATAGAACATGCCGCCGCGCCATTCCGGGAACACCCAGCCGCCGATGCCGCAGCGGATGGGGGCGGGTGCCGGCGCGGTCACTGGCGGTGGTCCGCGCGCCAGGGATCGTAGCTGCCGAACCACCACACGTAGCCTTCCGGATCGGCACAGGCGTAGCCACGGCCGCCATACGCCTGGTCGGCAATGTCGATCACGATGCGCGCGCCGGCCGCCTTGGCCCGCGCATAGTGCGCGTCGGCGTCGCTGACGATCACGCAGGCGCTCTGGGTCTGGCGGCCCCCTGTTTCGTCAGGCATCACCGCCAGCTTCGACCACGCGCTGTCGTTGCTGGTCGAACCCAGCATGATCATGCCGTGCCCGAACACCAGCTGCGCGTGGAACACCACGTCGCCATCGGCGTACACCGCCTGCGCCTGGAAGCCGAACGCGCGCTGCAGCCAGTCGATCGCCGCCAGCGCGTCGCGGTAGCGCAGGCACGGAATGATGGTGGATCCACTGCTTGATCGGCCGTTCTCGTCCATGGCACCCCTCCTATGGCACAGGGCACGATGCGCCGGCGACCGTTACCATCCCGCGAAACCCCGGTGATGGCCTGCACATGGCCGCGACCCCTGCTCGGAGATGGTTCTGGATGAATACCTGGATTGGAGGAGCCGTGCTGCTGGCCTGCACGACCATGGCGAATGCTGCAACGCCCCCGCAGCTGCAGGATCTGGATGCGACCGTCGAGCGCGTGCGTGCGCAGTTCGACGTGCCGGGCATCGCCGTTGCCGTGGTCAAGGACGGCAAGGTGGTGCTGGAACGCGGCTGGGGCGTGCGTGAGCAGGGCAGGCCGGATCCTGTGCAGGCCGATACCCTGTTCGCGATCGCCTCCAATACCAAAGCGTTCACCGCCACCTCGCTGAACCTGCTGGCCGAGGACGGCAAGCTGAAGATGGACGACAAGGTGATTGACCACCTGCCGTCGTTCCGCATGTCCGATCCGTTCGTGACCGGGCAGATGACGATCCGTGACCTGCTCTCGCATCGCAGCGGCCTCAGCCTGGGCGCGGGCGACCTGCTGTTCTGGCCGGCCACCGCCTACAGCAATGCCGAAGTGGTGGAGCGGCTGGGCAAGGTGCCGTTGAAAGGGGGATTCCGCGAGAGCTATGCCTACGACAACATCCTGTACGCCGTCGCCCAGCAGGTGATCGAGCACGTTTCCGGCATGAGCTACCAGCAGTTCCTGCAGACCCGCATTTTCGACAAGGTGGGCATGGCGGGCACGCGCTACAACGCCGACCACCTGCGGCCCGGCGACAAGGCGGCCGTCGGACACGCCAAGTACGATTTCAAGGATCTGCGCACCGTCGCACCGCTGACCTGGTCGAACAATGCCGGGGCCGGCGGCATCTATTCCAGCGCGCACGACATGGCGCGCTGGATGCAGGTGCAGCTGGCCGAGGGCGCGCTGGCCGATGGCAGCCCGCTGTTCACCGCGAAGAGCCAGCAGCAGATGTGGCGCATGATCACGCCGCAGTCGATTCCGGCGCCGAGCGTGCCGGAGCTGGCAGCGGCGCGGCCGAACTTCGCCGGTTACGGCGAAGGCTGGAGCCTGAGCGATTACCGCGGGCAGAAGCTGGTCTGGCACACCGGTGGCTGGCCGGGCATGGTCTCGCGGCTGACGCTGGTGCCGGGCGAGAAGCTGGGGGTCGTGGTGCTGACCAACCAGGAAGTGGGCGCTGCGTTCAACGCGATCACGCTGAGCGTGCTCGATGCCTATCTGGGTGCGGAGAAGCACGACTGGGTGGACGCCTATGCCAAGGCCGTGGCCAAGGGCCAGGACAAGGCCGATGAGGCCTGGGCCAAGCACCAGGCAGCGCGTGTCAGGGGCAGCACTCCCTCGCTGCCGCTGGCCGGTTACACCGGCACCTTCCGCGACCGCTGGTATGGCGACATGCAGATCAGCACGGAAGGCAAGGGGCTGCGCCTGCGCTTCATGAAGACCGCGCAGCTGAGCGGCCGGCTGGAGCACTGGCAGCACGACACCTTCATCGTGCGCTGGGACGACCGTTCGCTCAATGCCGATGCCTTCGTGAACATCAGTCTCGACCCGGATGGCAAGGTGCGCGAGGTGCGCATGCAGCCGATCTCCGACCTGACCGATTTCAGCTTCGACTTCCAGGACCTGCTGTTCACCCCGGTCAACTGACGCCGCCGGGCAGGGCCCGGCGCTACCGCGACGGGTAGTCAACTGACGCCGCATGATCGGTAGCGCCGGGCCATGCCCGGCGAACACGGGCCGGCGCTAACGGCACCGGGCATCGTCGGTTGGCGTACACATCCGGCATGGGATACTCCGTCGGTTGCAAGAGGCGAGGGAATGCGATGTTCCGTTGGTTTGAATCCCTGATTCCGGTGTTCCCGCCCGTGGACGGGCGCATGCCGCCGCGCAGGGTGCTGCCGTTCTACCTGCACTACCTCCGGCCGGTGTGGCCGGTGCTGTTGGCCACGCTGATCGCTGGCCTGCTGCTGGCGCTGGTGGAAGTGGCGATGTTCGATTACCTGGGCCGCATCGTCGACATGGTCGCCGAGCAGCCCGGTGCCGGCTTTTTCAAACGTCACGCCAATGAGCTGGGCTGGATGCTGTTCATCACCGTGATCGCGCGCCCGGTGCTGGTCGGCCTGCACAACCTGCTGGTCAACCAGGCCATCGTGCCAGGCCTGAGCAATCGTTCGCGCTGGTTGATGCACAACTACGTGGTACGTCAGAGCCTGAGCTTCTTCCAGAACGACTTCGCAGGCAGCGTCGCCAACCGGGTGATGCAGACCGGCACGTCGCTGCGCGAATCCGCTGTGCAGATGGTCGACTCGCTCTGGTACATCGTGGTCTATACCGGCACCGCGCTGTATCTGTTCGCACAGGCCGACTGGCGATTGATGATGCCGTTGCTGCTGTGGCTGATTGCCTATGCAGTGATCATGGTCTACTTCGTGCCGCGCGCGAAGGAGCGGGCATGGATCGCCTCGGAAGCACGCTCCAAGGCGATGGGTCGCATCGTCGATGGCTACACCAACATTCCTACGCTGAAGCTGTTCGCCCATGGCGGCCGCGAGCAGGCCTACGTGGCCGAGTCGATCCAGGAGCTGGCGGTCAAGCACCGCGCGCAGACCCGGGTGACGACCGGCATGGACCTGGCCATCGCCATCGTCAACGGCTTCCTGATCGCCGGGACCTGTGGCCTGGCACTGTGGCTGTGGAACGGTGGCCACATCACCGTCGGCGCGATCACCTTGGCGACGGGCCTGGTCATCCGCATCCACAACATGTCGGGCTGGATCATGTGGACCATCAACGGCATCTTCGAGGACATCGGTACGGTGCAGGACGGCATCACCACCATCGCCCAGCCGCTCACCGTGCAGGACCGTGAGGACGCCGTGCCGCTGCAGGTCACCCAGGGCGGCGTGCACTTCCAGGATGTCCATTTCCACTACGGCAAGAAGGGCGGCGTGATCGCCGGCCTTGACCTGGTGGTGAAGCCGGGCGAGAAGATCGGCCTGGTCGGGCCCTCCGGTGCCGGCAAGTCGACCCTGGTCAATGTGCTGCTGCGGCTGTATGACCTGGAAAGCGGCCGCATCCTGATCGACGGCCAGGACATCGCGCATGTCACACAGGAGAGCCTGCGCCAACAGATCGGCGTAGTGACCCAGGACACCTCGCTGCTGCACCGCTCGATCCGCGACAACCTGCTGTACGGGCGCCCGGATGCCACCGATGATCAGTTGCGTGCTGCGGTCGCCAAGGCGCGTGCGGAAGCGTTCATCGACACGCTGGTGGACGGGCAGGGGCGCCGTGGCTACGACGCACATGTCGGCGAGCGTGGGGTGAAGCTGTCCGGCGGCCAGCGCCAGCGAATCGCCATTGCCCGCGTGCTGCTGAAGGACGCGCCGATCCTGGTGCTGGACGAGGCGACGTCGGCGCTGGATTCGGAAGTGGAAGCCGCGATCCAGGACAGCCTGGACGAATTGATGGGAGGCAAGACGGTGATCGCGATCGCGCATCGGCTGTCGACCATCGCGCGCATGGATCGGCTGGTGGTCATGGACCACGGCCGGATCGTGGAAACCGGCAGCCATGCCGAGCTGATCGCGGCCGGTGGTCTGTATGCGCGGCTGTGGGCACGGCAGACCGGCGGGTTCGTGGCGGCCGACCAGTAGCCGTTTCGGCTGCGGCCGTTCCGCGCAGGGCGTGGATGCGGCGCAAAGAAGAACGGCCCGGTTGCCCGGGCCGTTCATCATCCACATCCAGCGCAGCCGCTTACTCGATCGGCTGATCCAGCATCAGCTGGCGGGCGAAGCGCACCGGCGGTGCGCCGTAGGACAGCATCTGGTCGTGGTAGGCCTTCAGGTTGAACGTGTCGCCCAGCTTGTCCTGCATCGCCTTGCGGGTGTCGAAGTGCTCCTGCGCGCCCACGAAGTAGGTCGGCAGCTGCGCCGAGGTCAGCTGCGCGCGCACCCACTTGCCGGCCGCTTCGCTCTCCTGCTGGAACGCGTCGTGGGTCATCAGGTGCATCGCCTTCTCGCGATCCCAGTTGTCCACGTGCACGCCCTGGTCGAGGATGGCGTTGGAGATCGTGCGCAGGTAGAACTTCAGCTGCACCAGGTGGAACAGCGGATCGTTGTCGAGGTAACCCTGCTCCTGCATCATGCGCTCGGTGTAGACCGCCCAGCCTTCGGCGAACAGGCCCGACCGCAGTACCGCGCGCAGGGTCGAGGGGAACTTGGCCGAATGCCAGCCTTCCAGGTAATGGCCCGGCGTGCCCTCATGGATGCTCAGCAGGTGGATCATGCGCGAGTTGTACTCACGCAGGAAGGAATCGACCTGCTTGTCGTTCCAGTCGTCGGGAATCGGCGACACCGCGTAGAAGGTCTTCAGGTTCTTGTCCAGCGGGCCCGGCGAATCGCAGTAGGCCACGGCCACGCCACGCTGGAATTCCGGCATCAGGATGATGTCCACCGGCGCATCCGGCAGCGTCATCAGGTCGTGCTCGCGCACGAACGCGGTGGACTGGTCCAGCGCGGCCTTGGCGTCGTCGACCACCTTGTCACGTGCCGGCTTGTCGGCGTAGGCCAGTTCCAGCGCGGCCTCGATGGCCTTCTGCTGCTGCTCGTCGGTCGGCTGCGCCGGCATCTCCGGCGCGCCCGGCTTGTCCTTCAGCACCGTCTGCGCGATGCCGTACATGTCTTCGCGCACGCGCTTGAGCTCGGCACGCGCGCGCTCACCGATCTCCTGCCGCGACAGCGAAGAACTGAGGGCGAACTTGAGCTTCTGGTCGTACTTCTCCGCACCGATGCGGAAATCACCCTTCGCGTTCGGCACGAGGGTCTTGTCCAGCCAGGTCTGCTGCTCGTCCACGGCCTTCTTCAGGCCATCGATGGCGGCCTGCAGGCGCTGCTGGTCGGCCTGCGGCAGTTCGCCGATATGCGGGGTGATGAAGGTATCGACGATGCTGAGAATGCCCTTGTTCTGCTTGGCCACCGTCTCGGCATGGATCTTCGGCACACGCGCCGGATCGAGGTTCTCGCGGGCCTGGGCGAAGATCGCCGGCAGCTTTTCCATGCGCGCGGTGGCCGACTTCAGCCGTTCCGGCAGCGGCGCGAACTCGCGTGCCATCAGGCCGTAGATCGCGCTGCCGGCGATGCCGTTGTACAGCTGCGGATCCCACTTGCCGGACTGCAGCACTTCGGCGTTCCAGATTTCCGACTGCAGCTGGTTGCGCAGGATGGCGGCATCGACCTGGTTCTCCCGGCCCAGCTTGGCCACGTCGATCCTGTCCAGCTCGCCCAGCAATGCCTTGTAGGCGGCGACAGTCTTCTGCTGGCCGGCCGCACTCAGGTCGTCGATCTCGCTGTCGTAGCGGTGGTCGCCGATCTGGGTGGCGCTGACCGGGGAGAACTGCATCCAGGTGTCCAGGGCGCGCTTGGACAGATCGGCAAAGGCCGCATCGGCTGCCGCGTCACCGGCCTGCTGGCTGGCGGCGGAGGTGGAACCGGCGGTCGGGGCGTCGGCCTGCTGGCAGCCGGCGAGGGCGGCGACCAGGGCGAGGGCAAGAAGATGCGGGCGCATCGGCATTCCTGTACGGGGTCAAACCCCGAGCATAGGCCGCCAGGGCTGCTTTGTCCCCGTGCCATAGGATTACCATTGGCACCTACACGGACCCGCCAGCGGAGAAAAGGACATGGAATACCAGGGAAGCTGCCATTGCGGCAGGATCGCATTCACGGTGCAGGCCGAGGCCCCGATCAGCGACGTCATCGACTGCAACTGCTCGATGTGCCGCCGCCGCGGCAGCCTGCTGTGGTTTGCGCCGCGCGAGGCATTCCAGCTGCAGACCGATCCAGCCGATGTGGCCACCTACCAGTTCAACAGGCACCACATCGACCACCACCATTGCCGCGAGTGCGGCACTGCACCGTACAGCGAGGCCGTGGATCCGCGCAGCGGTGCGGCCATGGTGGCGGTCAACGTGCGCTGCCTGCCGCAGGTCGACCTGGCCGGCCTGTCGGTGACCTCCTACGACGGAGCCGCAGCGTGACGGTCCGGCATGGATGGGTGGGCGCATTGACCGTGCCGGCACTCGTGCTGGCCCTGGCGGCCTGCGCGAAGGTGGAGCACGCGGCCGGCGCCGGTGGTGCCACAGCCGAAGCCGTGGCGTCGCCCGAAGGCGCCTTCCTGGCCTATGAACACGACGTGCAGGTACAGCTGGACGCGGAAGCGATCGCGCCGCGCATCCAGCAGGTCGCGCAGGCCTGCCAGAGTGCGAAGTTCGGTGACTGTGCGGTGCTGCAGGTGGACCAGCGCAGTGGCGATTCACCCAGCGGCGAGGTCCGGGTGCGCATCGCGCCGAAGGGCGTGGAGCCCCTGATCGGCCTGGCGGGCGAGGGCGGCACACTGCAGTCGCGCACCACCCGCGCCGAGGATCTTGCACAGCAGGTGGCCGATACCGCGTTGACCAAGGCACGGTTGGAGAAGGAACACGCACGCCTGCTCGCCTACCAGGACCGTGGCGGTCTGAAGATCGAGGATCTGCTGGCGATCAGCACGCGCCTGTCGGAGATCGAGGCGGGGGTGGAGCAGGCCAGCAAGGACGCCGCGCAGCAGCGTCGCCGCATCGATACGCAGCTGCTGACGCTGCACTTCGGTACCACCTCCGGCGAGCGCGGCCGCAGCGAGATCGGCGATGCGCTGAGCGAGTCGGGCAGCATCCTCAGTACCAGTATCGCCTTCCTGATCCGTGCGGCGGCTGCATTGCTGCCGGTCGCGGTACTGGCATTGATCGCAGGATGGGGTGTGAGGGCGGGGTTGCGTCGCCGCCGTCGGACGCCGTAACGCGCGGGTTCGCCGGGCCACGCCCGGCGATGCTCAGCCTTCGTCGGTCTCGTATTCGACGAACACGTCCAGCTCCAGCGCAAGCTCCTGCACCGCGTCACGAACCTTCTGCGCGGTGCTTTCGTTGCCCACCTCCACCTCCAGTTCGTGGATGCCCGGACCGATGTCATCGGACAGTCCTGCCGAACTGGAGTCATCGTCGTCCATGTGTGGCATCAGATCGTCGGTTTCCTCGACATGTTCGATGCCTTCCAGGCCCAGCAGCAGGTCGCTGATCGCACGGGCGTCGTCTTCGGTTCCAGTAATGCGCATTCGCAGCAGGGCCATGGCAGATGCAGGTCGTTGTGGAGGTATCCGCAGCGTAGCCAGCGATGGGCAAAGACCGGGTGAGGGCCTGGTCAGCCGGGCGTGGGCGCGCGGCCGAGCAGACTGTCGGGCAGTGCCGGGATCGGTGTGCGGTCGTCCTGTGCCTGGGCCAGCAGCCAATCGATGAACAGGCGTGCGGCAGGGCTGGGCGGCTGGCCTTCGGCATGCACCACGTAATACGCATAGCGGGCCTTCAGGGCGGGCCCAGGCAGCCGCACCACCTCGTAGCGCTGCAGGTAGGGTTGGGCGATGTGGGTGCGCGCCAGCACCGCGCCCATGCCATACACCGCGGCCCGCATCGCATCGGTGCTGTCGGCGAAGGTGTGCATCGGCGGCAGCGGCGAGGGCGGGCGTACGGCCGCATGACGGAACCAGTCGCGCCAGCCCTGCGGCGAGAGATCGGTCAGCAGCGGCAGTTCGGCGATGCGCGCCGGATCGTGCAGGGCTTCCACGCCCGGCAGCGCCGGCGAGGCGACCGGGAACAGGCTGTCGTCCATCAGGTGTTGCGCATGCAGCCCCGGCCACTGGCCCAGGCCATAGCGGATGCCGACCTCCGGTCCGTTGTCGTCGTAGCGGTCCAGGCCGCTGCCGGTGTGCAGTTCCACCCGGATGTGCGGATGCGCCTGGGTGAAGCGCGGCAGGCGTGGCAGCAGCCAGCAGTACGACAGGGAGCGCAGGGTGGTGATGCGCAGCGGCACACTGTCCGCATCCGGATGCAGATTGTGGGCGACGGCGGCGACATCGGTGAACGCCGCACTGGCCGCGTCGGCCAGTTGCCGGCCTTCGGCGGTCAGCCGCACGCCGCGGGCATGGCGCAGGAACAGGCGGGTTTCCAGTACCTCTTCCAGGCGGCGGACATGGTGGCTGACCGCGCTGGCGGTCAGGTGCAGTTCCTGCGCGGCCTGGGCGAAGTTCTGGTGGCGCGCGGCGACCGCGAACACGGCCAGGGCAGGGAGCAGGGAAGGGCGTAGCTGCATGTCCAGCCTCAAACGATATTTGTGGCTGGCAGCGATACTACGCGCTTGTGCGGCGGGCGTCTGCGTCTGATCCTGTTGTACCAACCGAGGAGTGGATGATGGACGGAGGCAGGGCATGAATGCGGTCCCACAGGCGGCCGAGCGCGACTGGCGCACGCCGCTGGAGTTGACCCTGCTGGGCGCCATCTGGGGGTGCTCGTTCCTGTTCATGCGGGTGGCGGTGCCATCGTTCGGCCCGTTCGCCCTGGTCGAGGTGCGTCTGCTGCTGGGGGCACTGGTACTGCTGCCGTTCCTGTGGCGCGCGCGGGCGCAGTTCCCGCCGCGGCGCTGGCTGTGGCTGGCGCCGATCGGCCTGGTCAACTCGGCGTTGCCGTTCGTGCTGTTCGCCTACGCCGCCGAGCACGCACCGGCGGCGATCGGTGCGATCTGCAATGCGATGACGGTCCTGTTCGCCGCGCTCATCGCCTTCCTGTTCTTCGGCGAGAAGATCGGTGTGCGTCGCGCGGGTGCGTTGCTGGTCGGCTTTGCCGGCGTGGTGGTGCTGGCGACGGCCAAGGTCTCGGGCCTGGGCATCGGCACGGCCGTGCTGGCCGGCGCCGCGGCATCGCTGCTGTACGGACTGGGGGTGAACCTGGTGAAGCGGCACATGGCGGGCCTGCCGTCTGCTGCCGCGGCGGCGGCGACGCTGTCCTGCGCCTCGCTGTGGATGCTGCCGATGGCGGTGAGCCATTGGCCGCAGGCCGCGATTCCGCTCAAGGCGTGGGGCGCGGCGATTGCCTTGGGCGTGGCCTGCACCGGGCTGGCGTTCCTGATGTTCTACCGTCTGATCGGCCGCATCGGCCCGTCGCGTGCATCCACGGTGACCTACCTGATTCCACTGTTCGGTGCGGCGTTCGCGTGGTTGTTCCTGGGTGAGCCGGTGACGCTGCAGATGCTGATTGCGGGTGCGTTGATTCTGGGTAGCGTGGCGGTGAGTCAGAAGGGCTGAGGCGTTGGCGTTTTGCGCGTGGCGCGTGCTGAAGGTGCTTCACTGTTCATGGGCGTTACTTTTCTTTTCGCGCGAAAAGAAAAGTAACCAAAAGAAACGCGCCGCCAAGCCGCGAGCCGCCGTGCTTCGCACGTCGGTCCCCTGCGCTTCTCGGTGAATCAGGGGACGGTGCCGAACTCGCTGCGCTCAGACATCGGCACCTCTCCGCCCCTGATTCCCCTGCGATGCTCGGCTCGCTCAAGGCGGACTGAAGGTCAAGATCACCAGCAACAGCGACAGCAACAGCAACAGCAACAGCAACAGCATCCACGCTTGACGTGGATCTGCTGGGTGCAGCTGTGGACTTTGATCTGGGTCCGCCTTGAGCGAGCCGAGCACCGCAGGTCCGGCGAGGGCGAAGAGGCGCGGGTGTCTGAGCGCAGCGAGTTCCCGCGCCGTCCCTCGACGGGCCGAGGAGCGCAGGGTACCGATGCGCAACGCGCATCGGCTCGCGGTCGGCGGAACGTTTCTTTTGGTTACTTTTCTTTGCGTACAAAGAAAAGTGACGCCCATGAACAGTGAAGCACCTTCAGCACGCGTCACGTGCAGGAACCCATCACCGCACCGGCACCGGAACATTGCACAGATCGATATGCCCCGCCGGACGCTTGTAGAAATCATCCACGCGATTGCGCCGCGCCTCCACCGTATCGGCGAAAGTCTTCGAATCAGTACGCAACACCTGGATCGGCGTGCGTTCGGCGGCCGCCACGTCGCTGGCACGGCGGATCGAAATGATTGGCGTGCGCAGCTTCGGGTCTTCATAGAAGCCCATCGGCGCCGGGCCGCGCGGGATCGCGCTGAGCAGTTCCATGCCCTTCAGGACGCGACCGACCAGGGTGATGTTGCGGTCCAGCTGACGTGGCGACTGCCCGGTCACCACGTACAGTTCGGCACCGATGCTGCTGTCCTCGTCGTTGTTGCGACCGGCCCCCAGCATGCCGTAGCAGTGCGCCAGCCAGGCCTTGCCGGCCTGCGGATCCTGTCCGACCGGGAAGCCATCGACGAAACCGGTCTGCGCCGCCCAGCCATCGCGGTCCGGCAGCACGCTCACCTTCAGGCCGGCGCTGGCACGCTCGAACTCGGCCGGGAGCTTGCGCGCGGCGCTGCCGAACGGTTTGGCCCTGGCCGGGTCATCGGCGTCGGCATCGCCGAACTGCACGACGAAGTTGTCCTGGGAACGGTAGATGCTGGTGCCGTCCCAGAAGTGCTCGTGGGCGAACGTCTGGATGTTGGCGACATGGCGTGGTGCGAACTGGGGCGCCAGTTCGATGATCACCCGGCCGGCAGGCAGATCCATGTACAGCAGGTTGGCCGGGTCGGGGGTGCGCCAATCGCTGGCGGCCGAGGCGTCAAGGATCTGCTGCGGGCTGCGGTAGGGCGTCGCTGCGCTGGCCAGCGAGGGCAACAGGCAGGCCAGGGCGAGGGCGGTCAGGGCAAGGCGACGACGGTGCGGCATGGAAACCCCGGAACATGAACGAGCCCTCGATTCTGCGCGAGCCGCAGGGCCACGCCAACCGGCAGGATGACTAACGACACATTCGCTATACCGAACTTCGCACTACTGTGGACTTCAACGTAGTGGAGGGCCGGGCATGTCGGAAGACGACATCCACCTGAAGAAGTTCCAGAAGGAGCTCAGCGCCGGAACCGTGTCGCTGGCCCTGCTGGCGGTGCTGGCCCGTACCGGCGAGCCGCTGTACGGGTACCTCATCGCCAAGGAGCTGGAGCGCGTGGGCGAGGGCGTGCTGAGTGGCAAGCAGAGCGCGCTGTACCCGGTGCTGCGCAACCTGGAGAACGGCGGCCTGCTGGAGAGCCATGTCGAGCCCTCCAGCAGCGGGCCGCCCCGGCGCTACTACCGCATCAATGACCGTGGCCGCGAAGTGCTGGCGCAGTGGCGCCAGGCCTGGCAGGCCACCCGTGATTCCGTCGATTCCGTGTTGGAGGGGGTACCGCAATGAACGACCCGAGCCTGGCAGGCCGCGCCCTGCCGACCACCATCCCGCAGTACCTGGCGCAGCTGCGCGAGGCGCTGCAGGGCGCCGATCCGGCGATGGTGCAGGACGCGCTGTATGACGCCGAGGAATACCTGCGTTCCGAGCTGGCCGCCCAGCCCGGTCGCAGCGAGGCGGAGGTGATTGCCGATGTGGCCGGCAGCTACGGTGCGCCGGATGAAGTGGCGGAGATCTACCGCGAAACGGAAGTCACCGTGAACCGCGCATTGCGCACGCCGCGCGCCGACACCGCGCCGGTGCTGCGTGTGGCAGCCGAGGCCAGTGGTGTGGAACCGGCCGCGGCACCGCCGGTGCCGGTGCCGCGCTCGCTGCTGTCGCGCTTCTTTGGCGTGGTGGCCGATCCGCACACCTATGGCGCGCTGTTCTACATGCTGCTGTCGCTGGCCACCGGCATCTTCTTCTTCACCTGGGTGGTGACCGGCCTGTCGCTGTCGCTGGGCCTGCTGATCCTGATCATCGGCGTGCCGTTGACCGTGCTGTTCTTCGGTTCGGTGCGCGGGCTGGCACTGCTGGAGGGGCGCCTGGTCGAGGCGCTGCTGGGCGAGCGCATGCCGCGGCGGCCGCGCTACACCGACCGCAGCCGCAGTTGGCTGCAGCGTATCGGCGACATGTTCACGGACGGCCGCACCTGGCTGACCCTGTTGTACTTCGTGCTGATGCTGCCCTTGGGCATCGTCTACTTCACCATCGCGGTGACGCTGCTGTCGCTGTCGCTGGGACTGATCTGGGCGCCGGTGGCAGCGATCTTCAGCGGGGAAATCCCGGGCGTGTACGTTGATGGCGTGAACGTGCTGCCGATGGCTGCCTCGCCGCTGGTCGGGATCGTGGTCGCCGCGGCGGGTGCCCTGCTGCTGCTGCTGACGCTGCACCTGGCACGCGGCATCGGCAAGCTGCATGGCCTGATCGCCAAGAACCTGCTGGTGCGCCTGTAAGCGACGAGGGGTCGGATCCCTGTTCGCAGAACAGGGCCCTGACTCCGTTCGAGCGGGGTGCCGGGGTCAGAGCCCTTTCCGTTGGAAAGGGAACCGACCCCCGGCGCAGGGTCAGCCCGCCTTGCGGCGCAGCGGGGTGACGTTGCTCTTCTTCTTCGCTTTTGCCGCTGGCGCTTCTGCGTGCGCCGCGAAGAAGTCGCGTACCTTCGGGTACACCACCTCGCGCCAGCGGCGGCCGCTGAAGATGCCGTAATGGCCGGCGCCTTCGACGATGAAATGCTCGCGGCGCTCGGCCGGGATGCCCGTACACAGCGCCTGCGCAGCTTCGGTCTGGCCGAGGCCCGCGATATCGTCCAGTTCGCCTTCGATGCTCAGCAGCGCGGTATCGCGGATCGCCGAAGGGTCGACCTTTTCGCCGTTGACCACCCACTCTCCGCGCGGCAGCAGGAAGTCCTGGAAGACCACGCGGATGGTGTCCAGGTAGTACCTGGCAGGCATGTCCAGCACCGCGTTGTACTCATCATAGAAGCGGCGGTGCGCGTCGGCGTCTTCCAGATCACCCTTGACCAGGTCGGCGTAGAAGTCCCAGTGCGAGCTGAAATGGCGGCTGGGATTCATCGACAGGAAGCCGGCGTGCTGCAGGAAACCCGGGTACACGCGACGGCCTGCACCGGGGTAGCCGGCCGGCACGCTGTGGATGACGTTGTTCTCGAACCAGGACAGCGGGTTCTGGGTCGCCAGATTGTTCACCGCGGTGGGGCTGCAGCGTGCGTCGATCGGACCGCCCATCATCACCAGCGTGCGCGGGGTGGGCTCGCCACGGCTGGCCATCAGTGACACCGCGGCCAGCACCGGTACGGTCGGCTGGCACACGCTGACCACGTGCAGGCGCTCGACGCCAAGGTGGCGGATGAACTCCTGGATGTAGGCGATGTAGTCGTCCAGGCCGAAATCACCTTCGCTGGCCGCAACCATGCGCGCATCGACCCAGTCGGTGACGTAGACACGATGGTCGCGCAGCAGCGTGCGCACGGTATCGCGCAGCAGCGTGGCGTGATGGCCGGACAGCGGCGCCACCACCAGCACGAAGGGCTGGTTGAGCATGGTGTGCAGCTGGTCGGCTTCGTTGCTGTGACGCTTGAAGCGCAGCAGCTTGCAGAACGGCTTGCTCACTTCCTCGTGCACGACGATCGGCACGCGCTCGCCTTCGACCTCGATTTCGTTGATGCCCCACTCGGGCTTCTCGTAATCCTTGCCGATGCGATGGAACAGTTCGTTGACCGCCGCCAGGCGTTCGGCACCCGGCATCTGCGACCACCAGTGGCCGGGATTGGCGAAGAACTTGGCGTTGGCCTGGGCCTGGTGCACCCAGGGGGCGAGCAGGTTGCGGGTCAGTTCGTGCAGTTGATAGAGCATGACGACCGAATATGTATGGTCATATGTTGCCGCGCAGCATATCCCATCCGGGTGTCCCGCAGGTTAAGTTGGCTCAAAATAATGAATCCGGATTCACATCCGTTCCAGCGCGGCCGCATCGCCTGCCAGGGCGGGGCCGAGCCAGCAGTGCGACCCTGCCGGCTGCAGGCCGTGCCGGGCCAGCGTCCGGCGATACCAGCCTGCCGGGCGGGCCTGGAAGCCCTCGTGGTCGCCCTCGAACGCGTCCTCGGCTGCGAAGGTCTCCAGGAACGCGATGCCGCCGGTCAGCTCGGCCACGCCCGCCAGGCCGGCGCGCAGCTCGCGGTCGGGCACGTAATGCATCACGTCCGAGCAGACCAGCAGGTCCACCGGCGCGCACGGCCGCAGCCAGGCGAAGTCGCCGAAGCGGGCCAGATGCAGGTTGCGGGTCCGGCCATAGCGACGCACAGCGTACTCGCTGCTGTCGAAGCCCAGATACTCGACCTTCGGACGCAGTTTCCGCAGCGGCGCGCGCCAGGCCCCCTCGCCGCAGCCGATGTCCAGCACGCTGCGGATCGGCCGCTCCAGGTAGTACTCGGCACTGGCCACCGCCAATGCCACCTTGCGGGCGAGGCGGGCGCTGCCGCCGATGTCGGCCCGGCGGTACCAGCGCTGGAAGTAGGCGGCGTCGTAGGTCTTGTCCACGCAGAAGGAGGTTTCGTTGAAAACGGTGCCTATCGTACGGCGTTGCCGCTCGCCGTGCGTCGATCGGTCGCGCCGACCGCAGCCGGTACACCGGCTCGCCATGCGAGAATGGCCGCCACCTACGCCAGCCGCTGGAGCGAGCGCATGCAGAGCTACTACTGGGTCAAGACCTTCCACATCGTGTTCGTGGTGGCGTGGATGGCGACGGTGTTCTATCTGCCGCGCATCCTGGTGAACCTGGCCGAGGCGGCGGGACAATCCGCGGTGGTCGAGCGCCTGCAGCTGATGGGCCTGCGTCTGTACCGTTTCGGCCACTCGATGTTCGGCCTGGCCTTCGTCCTGGGACTGGTGTTGTGGTTGGGCTACCGGGTCATTCCGGACTTCCCGACGATGGTCGCGCCGGGCGGTGCCGGCTGGCTGCATGCCAAGCTCGGCCTGGTGGTGCTGCTGCTGGTCTACTTCGGCTGGACCGGCCGCCTGCTCAAGGGCGTCGCCAAGGGCCGGCCTCTGCCGTCCTCGCGCGCGCTGCGCTGGATCAACGAAATCCCGCTGCTGGCCTTCATTCCGATCGTCTGGCTGGTGCTGGCCAAACCCTTCTGAGCCGGCGCACATCGCGCACCTCCAGATGAATCGCCGCGTAACCTGACAAGCGGCGCGGCGCGCCTTGCAACAAATTGCATGGGCCCCGCCCGTGCGTCTCCAGATACTGCGCGCCTTCGACACAGCGGCTGCCTGCAGCAGTCCCGCCATCGCTCCACGTGGGCACAGGCTGGATTGCGAGGTACTGCACGCACGCTGTGCCGCCTACGTGCCCCCCTCTGGAGATCCGTCATGAAATACACCCATCGTTCCGCTGCACGCGGGCGTTCTCTTGCGTTGCGTCCGCTCTCGCAATGCCTGCTGCTGGCACTGGCCCTGCCGTTGGCCCAGCACGCTTCTGCCGGCAACCTCAACGGCGAGGACCACGAGGTGGTGCAGGGGGATCCGATCGAGGCATGGCAGGTGACCAATGGGTCCAACCTGACGGTGACCGACGCGTCCACTTACGGCATCAATGCGACCTACGGCTCCAACGTCGTGCTCACGCGTGCGGATGTGCTGGTCCGCAATGCCAATCAGAACATTCACGTGCAATCGGGTTCCAGCCTGATCGCGCGCAACAGCCGCATCGACCTGGGCATGACCCAGTTCAACATCTCGGTCGATTCGTCGGCACGCCTCTACAACACGCGGATCGATTCCATCGGTGGTGCCATCGCCTTGTACCCGGAATTCCGCGGTGGACAGGGCGACGTGTACCTTCTGATGGACAACTCCCACCTGGCGGTGGCGCACCGCGACAGCACTGCCTGGTACCACAACATCGGTCTGAGTATGGGCGCGGGCAGGGCTGACATCGTCAACGGTTCGACGATCCGGGCCAGCCGCAACGGCGCCGTCATGTACTTCGAATATCGGGGTGCGGACAACCTGGTATTGAACGTCGACAATTCCACCCTGGAGTCGCAGACCGGCCCGGCGATCTGGGTCAATCCCGATGTCGACTGGGGCAGTCCCGATGCCGACGTCGACGGCGAATCAGCCGAGATCAACATCCGCAACGGTGCGCGCCTGATTGCCGGCGATGGCACGCTGCTGCTGGTCAAGCATGGCGAGGAGGGGCAGGTCGGCAACGTTGCTGTGCGCTTCAACGTGGAGAACGCGGCGCTGACCGGCGACATCATTGCCGATCGCGCCTCCTACACGGGCCAGCTGGATGTCTCGCTGCGCAACCGCGCCACGCTGATCGGCCGCATCGTCGATGCGAGCTCGGTGGCGGTGGGTGAGCAGAGCACCTGGCAGCTGACCGGCGACAGCAGTGTCGGCCGTCTGCAGCTGGATGCGGGCAGCATGGTCAAGCTGGGCGATGGTGCGGGCGGTTTCAATACGCTGTCCCTGGACGAGTTCGTTGGTAACGGCGGCACGCTGGTGTTCAACACGGTGCTTGGCGAGGACGACTCGCAGACCGACCGCCTGGTGATCGCCGGTGATGCGACCGGGCAGGCCAATGTGCGCGTGCTCAATGCCGGCGGCCAGGGCGCGCAGACCGACAAGGGCATCGAGCTGATCGAGATCAACGGCGCGTCCGACGCCCAGTTCGACCTGGTCGGCCGTGCGGTCGGCGGGCAGTACGAGTACTTCCTGTTCAAGGATGAGGCCGACGGCAACTGGTACTTGCGTTCGGAACTGCCGGTGACGCCGCCGGATCCCTGTGACCTGGATCCGTCGCTGCCCGACTGTGACCCGACCGGTCCGATCAATCCCGATCCGAAGCCGGTGCTGCGCCCGGAGACCGGCGCGTACCTGGCCAACCAGTACGCCGCAGGGCAGTTGTTCCGCCTGCAGCGCAGTGATCGCGACGGCAATGCGGCCGTTGCCGAGGGTGTGCACGGCTGGGCACGCGTGGACAGCCAGCAGGCGCGCCTGGGGGCCATGCAGGAGCAGCTGGACCTGCGCACGCAGCGCCATGTGGTGCAGGTGGGCGCAGACGTGGGGCTGTTCGATGAAGGGCGTGGCCGCCTGGGCGTGATGCTCGGTAGTGGGCGTGCCGACAGCACCAGCACCTCGGCGCTGACCGGCTTTGCGGCACGCGGCAAGGTCGCCGGCGTGGCCGCAGGGGTGTACGGCAGCTGGAACACTGGTCGTGCCTATGTGGACAGCTGGGTGCAGCACGGCCGCTTCAACAACCGGGTGGAAGGCGATGGCCTGGCTGCCGAGCGCTACGACAGCGACCTGTGGCAGGGTTCGCTGGAGGCGGGTTACCGCTTCGGCGTCGGCACGCTGGGCGACAGCAGGGTCAGCCTGCAGCCGGAGCTGCAGCTGGTCTACACCAACGTCAGCACGGATCGACATACCGAGCAGAACGGCACCGTGGTGCGTGGCCTGGGCGAAAGTGGCCTGTCCGGCCGCCTCGGCCTGCGCCTGGAAGCGGAATCGACCGGCACGCATGGCGCCGTGGTGACCCCGTACCTGACCGCCAACTGGTATCGCGACGCCCGCACGGGTGGCATGGCGTTCGATGACGTGGCCATGGACAGCGACGCGCCGCGCAACCGCTACGCGCTGGGTGCAGGCGCGCGGGTGGAATTCGCCAAGGGCTGGACGGGCTGGGGCGGTCTGGACGTGAGCCGCGGTGACTCCGGCTACCGCGAAGTTAGCGCCACGCTGGGCATGTCCTACAACTGGTAAGCAGATCGGCGTACGGCGGGTCCGTACGCACAGGAACAGGGACGTATCGCCACACGGATGTGGCACCTCTGGAGCCGGGCATTGCCCGGCTTCAGGCGTTACCGTGCAGCCGAAGCAGCGATTACGCGGCCTCGTAGGTGCCGTAGCTGCGCAGGCGCTTGTAGCGCTGTTCCAGCAGTTCCCCGGTGGACAGCTTGTCCAGCGCGTCCAGCTCGTTCAGCAGCACGGCCTTCAGGCGCCGGGCCATCTGCGTCGGGTTGCGGTGGGCGCCGCCGGTCGGCTCGCGCACGACCTTGTCGACCAGGCCCAGGCTCTTCAGGCGCGGGGCGGTCAGGCCCAGCTGTTCGGCCGCGTCCTTGGCCTTGCCGGCGTCCTTCCACAGGATCGAGGCGCAGCCTTCCGGGGTAATGGTCGAATACACCGCGTACTCCAGCATCACGGTGCGGTCGCCCACGCCCAGTGCCAGCGCGCCGCCCGAGCCGCCTTCGCCGATCACGGTGCAGATCACCGGCACCTTCAGTTCGGCCATTTCCATCAGGTTGCGCGCGATCGCTTCGGACTGGCCGCGCGATTCGGCGTCGATGCCCGGCCAGGCGCCGGCGGTGTCGATCAGGGTCAGCACCGGCAGGCCGAAACGCTCGGCCATCTTCATCAGGCGCAGCGCCTTGCGGTAGCCCTCGGGCTTGGGCATGCCGAAGTTGCGCTTGATCTTCTCCTTGGTGTCGCGGCCCTTCTGGTGGCCGATGACCATCACCGCGCGGCCATTGATGCGGGCCAGGCCGCCCATGATGGCCTTGTCGTCGGCAAAGGCGCGATCACCGGCCAGTTCCTGGAACTCATCGAAGATGATGCGGATGTAATCGGCGGTGTAGGGCCGCGACGGGTGGCGGGCCAGCTGCAGCACCTGCCAGGAGGTCAGGTTGCGGAAGATCTGTGCGGTACGCATGCGCAGCTTGTCCTGCAGCGCGTGCACTTCGGCCTCGACATTGACCGCCGGACCGGCACTGGCGTTGCGCAGCTCCTGGATCTTCGCTTCCAGGTCGGCGATGGGTTGCTCGAAGTCGAGGTAGTTCGGATTCATCGGAAGCCGTCGTGTAAAGAAGGAGGAAAGTGTAGCCGAACCCGGTGAAATTCCCCGTACGCCCCTGTCTGGAGCGTACGGAGGGGCTGGCCGGCAGGCAGCGCGCTGCCTTGGCCGCGCCGGCTGGACGCGGGACCTGGCGGGGCGGGATCAGCTGGCCCAGGGCGGGCTGTAGCGCACCTTCAGGGTGCGCACGGCCGGGTCGGCGCGCAGCGCTTCCATCAGCTTCGAGTCGATGCGCACGGCGCTCTGTCCGGACACGTCGAGCATGCCGGCGATGCCACCGTGCGGGCCCTTCAGCAGCAGGTCCAGGCGCAGGGGCGTGCGGCCGGGGCGATGGCGGTCGAGCAGGGCATCGATGCGCTCCCACACCGGCCGCTGCTGGCGCAGGTCCAGCCGCAGCGACAGGCGCGTAGCGTAGTTGGCGCAGACCTCATCGAAATCCCAGCACTGGCGGATGCGCAGGGCGTAGCCACCGTTGAATTCGTCTTCACGCAGGCCGCCCTTGACCACCAGGATGCGGTCCTTGGTCATCAGGTGGCCGAACTCGGCCAGGGTGTCGGAGAACGCGCTGCACTCCACGCGTCCACGCCCGTCCTCGAGCTGGATGAAGATCTGGCTTTCGCCCTTGCGGCGAACGCCGACCACCTGGCCGGCCAGCACGGTCTGCACTTCCGGCCGCCACCGCTTCTCACCGCCACCACCACCGCCGCTGTTGGCGCTCCAGATCTTTTCCACCGCGCCCAGATCGTTGCCGACCAGATCGCGCACGTCGTCGCGCCACGGATCGAATGGATGGCCGCTGAGGTAGAAGCCCAGCGTGTCGCGCTCGCCGTTCAGGCGCTGCAGCAGGGGCCACTCTTCGGCCTCCGGCAGGTCCAGCTGGATCGTCGCCGCGCTCGGGTCCGGCCCACCGAACAGCGAGTTCTGCCCGGAGGCGCGCTCGCGTGCCATCTGCTCGGTGGCCTTGATCACTTCCGGCAGCTGCAGCATCAGCGAGGCGCGGTTGCGGCCCAGCTCATCCAGTGCGCCGCAGTTGATCATCGCTTCCAGGGTGCGCCGGTTGAGCTTGGCCGAGCCGACGCGGGTACAGAAATCGAGCAGGTCGGTGTAGTTTCCGCCCCGCAGCCGCTCGTCCACCACCGCTTCGCAGGCACCCTGGCCGACACCCTTGATCGCACCCAGGCCGTACTGGATGGTGTCCGGCGTGGCTGCCTCGAACATGAAGGCGGACTGGTTCACCTTCGGCGGCAGCACGGTCAGGCCGAGGTTGCGCACCTCGTCGAGGAAGCCGACCACCTTGTCGGTGTTGTCCATGTCCGAAGACAGCGTGGCCGCCATGAACTCGGCCGGGTAATGGCGCTTGAGCCACGCGGTCTGGTAACTGACCAGCGCGTAGGCAGCGGCGTGCGACTTGTTGAAGCCGTAGCCGGCGAACTTCTCCATCAGGTCGAAGATCTCGTCGGCCTTGGGGCCGTCGACGCCGCCCTTGGCCGCGCCCTCGCGGAAGATCTCGCGGTGCTTGGCCATTTCGGCCGGCACCTTCTTGCCCATCGCACGGCGCAGCAGGTCGGCGCCACCCAGCGAGTAGCCGCCGACGATCTGCGCCATCTGCATCACCTGCTCCTGGTACACCATGATGCCGTAGGTGTCCTTGAGGATGGCTTCGGTGCGCGGATCGGGATAGATGATTTCTTCCTGCCCGTGCTTGCGCGCGTTGAAGGACGGAATCAGGTCCATCGGGCCGGGGCGGTACAGCGACACCAGCGCGATCAGGTCTTCGAAACGGTCGGGGCGTGCGTCCTTCAGCAGGCGGCGCATGCCGGAGGATTCGAACTGGAAGACCGCACCGGTGTTGCCGTTGGCGAAGATGTCCTTGTAGGTCGGCGCGTCGTCCAGCGGGATCGCCGCGATGT
This sequence comes from Stenotrophomonas sp. GD04145, assembly GCF_029835135.1. Taxonomy (NCBI): domain Bacteria; kingdom Pseudomonadati; phylum Pseudomonadota; class Gammaproteobacteria; order Lysobacterales; family Lysobacteraceae; genus Stenotrophomonas; species Stenotrophomonas sp. GD04145. Next base: position 65,565 of record NZ_JAODZG010000005.1, read on the forward strand.
CCACCGGCGGAATGCCGGCGCGCGCGTGGCGCTTGTTGATCGCCTTCACCGCCCAGTCGATGATGGTCAGCGTGCGCAGGCCAAGGAAGTCGAACTTCACCAGGCCCACTTCTTCCACGTCGTTCTTGTCGAACTGGGTGACCGGGTTCTTGCCGATGCCGTTCTCGTCGTGTTCGGCGTACAGCGGGCAGAACTCGCTCAGCGGCTCGGGGCCGATCACCACGCCACCGGCGTGCTTGCCGGCGTTGCGGGTGAGGTCTTCCAGCTGCAGCGCCAGATCGATCAGGTCACGGACATCGTCTTCGGTTTCGTAACGCTGGATCAGCTCGGCCGATGCCATCTCCGAGCCCGGGCCTTCCTTGCCCTTGCCGAGCGCATCCTTCAGGTGGATGCCGAGGATGTTCGGGATCAGCTTGGAGACGCCGTCAACCAGGCCATAGGGGAAACCGAGCACACGGCCGGAATCGCGCACCACGGCCTTGGCGGCCATGGTGCCGTAGGTGATGATCTGGCTGACGCGTTCGCGCCCGTATTTGCGCGCGACGTAGTCGATCACTTCGTCGCGGCGGTCCATGCAGAAATCGATGTCGAAGTCGGGCATCGACACGCGTTCCGGATTCAGGAAGCGCTCGAACAGCAGGTTGTAGGGCAGCGGATCCAGGTCGGTGATCTTCAGCGCCCACGCCACCAGCGAACCGGCACCGGAACCACGGCCCGGGCCGATCGGGATGCCCTGGTTCTTGCCCCACTGGATGAAGTCGGCCACGATCAGGAAGTAGCCGGGGAAACCCATCTTGATGATGGTATCGAGCTCGAATTCGAGGCGCTCGAAGTACTCCTCGCGGGTCTTGCCCGGCGCCAGCGGATTCTTCTGCAGGCGTTCTTCCAGGCCGTCGCGCGACATCTTCTGGATCCAGGTATCCAGGGTCTCGTCGTCCGGCACCGGGTAGTTGGGCAGGAAGTAGGTGCCCAGCCGCATCTCGATGTTGCAGCGCTCGGCCAGCGCCAGCGTGTTGTCGATCGCATCGGGGATGTCGGCGAACAGCGCGCACATCTCCTCGGCCGACTTCAGGTACTGCTGGTCACTGTACTCGCGCGGCCGCTTGGGATCGTCCAGCACGCGGCCGGTCGAGATGCACACACGTGCCTCATGCGCGCTGAAGTCCGACGGTGCAAGGAAGCGCACATCGTTGCTGGCCACCACCGGCAGGCCGCGCTGGCCGGCGGCCATCAGCGCGAAGCGGTTGAAGGCCTCCTCGCCATCGCGGCCGGTGCGGGTCAGCTCCAGGTGCAGGCCATCGCCGAACACCCGCTGCCAGTCGGCCAGATGCTGCTCGGCAAGGTCGTGCTTGCCGTCCAGCGCCAGGCGCCCGGCCAGGCTCTCGCGCCCGGCCAGCGCGAACAGGTTGGCGTTGCCCGCCTTCAACCAGTCCGGATGCACGGCGACGCCGCCTTCCGGACGATGGCCCTCCATCCAGGCACGGGTCAGCAGCCGTGACAGGCTCAGGTAACCTTCGCGGTCGCGGCAGAGCAGGGTCATCCGCCACGGGTCCTGGCCCTCCTCGGCGATCATCACGTCGGCGCCGGCGATCGGCTTGATGCCCACGCCTTCGGCTGCCTTGTAGAACTTGATCAGGGCGAACAGATTGTTGAGGTCGGTCACCGCCAGCGCGGGCAGGCCCAGCTCGACCGAGCGTGACAGCAGGTTGGCCTGCTTGGCCTTCTTCGGGTCGGCCTGGTCCGGCTTGGCCGGCACACGGATGGTCGAGTCCGCCAGCGAGAACTCGGTGTGGACGTGGAGATGTACGAAGCGGGAGTTGGACATGCCGGACCAGGTTGGAGCGCGGGGGCCCCGGGTGCCGACGGGAGTTCGTCGCCGGGGTCGGGAAGCGCTGGAATGCCCGGTCAGGGTAGCGAGGGCAGGGGGAGGCGACAAGCTCTTGACGACGCGTCGATTGCGCGAACAGGCCGCCGGGCATGGCCCGGCGCTACCGCCGCAATGTGGGCGCACGATGCCGCCGGGCATGGCCCGGCGCTACCGCCGCAATGTGGGCGCACGATGCCGCCGGGCCATGCCCGGCGGCGGTTGTTCAGGCGATGGCCGCCGCCGCCGGGTTTTCCAGGCATTCACGCACCGGGGCGAAACTGCGCCGGTGCTCGCCACAGGGGCCGTGTTCACGCAGTGCCGCCAGGTGGGCCGGAGTGCCGTAGCCCTTGTGCTGGTCGAAACCGTAGTGCGGATGCTGTACGTGCAGGTCCTGCATGTACCGGTCGCGCGACACCTTGGCCAGGATCGAGGCCGCCATGATCGCGCGGTCGATGCCATCGCCACCAACCAGCGCCTGCGCCGGCAGTACCAGCCCCTTCGGAACCACGTTGCCGTCGATGCGGGCGAAGCCGGCCACGTGGGCCACGGCCGCCACCACGTCGCGCATGCCCTGCAGGGTGGCCTGGTAGATGTTCAGGCGGTCGATCGCTGCTACGTCCACCAGCACCACATGCCAGGCCAGGGCGCGATCGATGATTCGATCGTACAGCTGCTCGCGGCGCGCGGCGGTGAGCTGCTTGGAGTCATCCAGGCCGTTGATGCGCGGGCGGGCAGGATCGAATACCACCGCCGCGACGGCGACCGGCCCGGCCAGCGGGCCACGGCCGGCCTCATCGACACCGGCGACCAGGCGGTCCGGTTCAACCCGCAGTGAACCGTCGAACAGGGCCAGGCTGGCTGCGGCGGCGTGGCGGCGGCTCATGCCTTGTCCAGTTCGCGTACCAGCAGCTCGCCGACAGCGTCGGCGGCGCGTGCCGAGGCATTGCGGCGCAGGCGTTCATGCAGGCGCGAATAGGTTCCCTGCAGGTCGGCGGCCCGTTGCGGATGGTCGAACCACTGCTGGATGGCGGCGGCCAGCTTGTCCGGCGTGCAGTCGTGCTGCATCAGCTCCGGTGCCAGGTCCTGGCCGGCCAGGATGTTGGGCAGGGCGAAGCGGTCGACCTTGATCAGGCCCAGCGCCTTGACCAGGCGGTAAGTCAGTTCGTTGACGCGATAGCCGACCACCATCGGCCGCTTCACCAGCATGGCTTCCAGGGTCGCGGTACCGGAGGCGAGCACCACCACGTCGGCGGCGATCATCGCGTCGCGGGCCTGGCCATCAAGCACATGCGAGTAGGCGACCGGCAGCGCCGAACGCGAAAGCTGTTCCTCGATCAGGCGACGGCAGGCGGCATTGGCGGCAGGCACCACGACGTGCAGCCCCGGAATCCGTTCGGAAACCTGCCACGCGGCCTCGAAGAACGGCTCGCCCAGGCGCGAGATCTCGCCCAGGCGGCTGCCCGGCAGCACCGCCAGCACCTTCGCCGTGGCCGGCAGGCCCAGCGCGGCACGGGCTTCGTCGCGGTTGCCCTGCAGCGGAATGTCATCGGCCATCGGATGACCGACAAAGCGCGCGTCGATTCCGTGCCGGGCGTAGATGGGGGGTTCCATCGGGAACAGGCACAGCACGAGGTCGGCACTGTTGCCGATCTTCTCGGCGCGCTTCTCGCGCCACGCCCAGACCGAAGGGCTGACGTAATGCACGGTGCGCACGCCACGCTGCTTCAGCCAGCGCTCGATGCCCAGGTTGAAGTCCGGCGCATCGATGCCGATGAACACGTCCGGCTGCCACTCGAGCGCGCGCTGGCGGAAGGCCGAGCGCAGCTTCAACAGGCGCGGCAGGTGGCGCAGGACTTCGGTCAGCCCCATCACCGCCAGTTCGCTGGCATCGTGCCAGGTCTGGCAACCGGCATTGCGCATGGCATCGCCGCCGATGCCGGCGAACTCGGCGTTCGGGAAGCGGGCCTTCAACTCGCGCACCAGGCCGGCACCGAGCAGGTCGCCGGAGGCCTCACCGGCCACCAGTGCGATCCGCAGCGGCCGCTCGCTGAGCACCCGCTGTGCAGGCACGCTGCCGGCCAGGGAGGCCAGCGGAATGACAGCGGCGCCGGCCGGCGCCTGGCCGGACGTGCTGCTCATCGCAGCAGGGGCCTCTCTGCATGTTCGATGAACTCCAGCATGGACTTCACGTCCTCGCTGTCGCGCGCCTGTTCCACCAGCTGCTGCTTGGCTTCGGCCAGCGGCAGGCCGGCCACGTACAGGGTCCGGTAGGCACGCTTGATGGCGGAGATGCGTTCGGCATCGAAACCGCGGCGCTTCAGGCCTTCACTGTTGATGCCGCGCGGGCGGCCCAGCGAATCGGAGCCCACCATGGTGAACGGCGGAACATCGCCGTTGGTCAGCGCACCCATGCCGAGGAAGGCGTGGGCACCGATGCGGCAGAACTGGTGGGCACCGGCGAAGCCGCTGATGATCACGTAGTCGCCGACAGTAACGTGGCCGGCCAGCGTGGTGTTGTTGGAGAACACGCAGGCGTTGCCGACGTGGCAGTCGTGTGCCACATGCGTATAGGCCAGCATCCAGTTGTCGTCACCGATCGTGGTGATGCCGCCGCCGCCGCCGGTACCGCGGTTGACGGTGACGAACTCGCGGAACACGTTGCGGTCGCCGATCACCAGTTCGGTGCGTTCACCGGCGAACTTCTTGTCCTGCGGCTCGCCGCCGATGGCTGCGTGGCCGATGAAGCGGTTGTCGCGGCCGATCCGGGTCGGTCCGAGAATGCTGCAGTGTGGGCCGACGACCGTGCCTGCGCCGATGTCCACATCGGCACCGATCAGGGTGAAGGCACCGACCTGCACATCGTCGGCCAGCCGGGCGGACGGGTCGATGACGGCGGTGGGGTGGATCCGTGGGGCGTTGTCAGTCATTCCTGGCTCCGTTATGGCTCAGCCCTTGGCACCGGCGCACATGACCTCGGCAGAGGCCACCACTTCGCCGTTGACCTTGGCTTCGCCGTAGTACCAGCCCATGTTGCGGATCAGCCGCTTCATCTGCACGTCCAGCAGCAGCACATCGCCCGGCACCACCTGCTTGTTGAAGCGGGCGTTCTCCACCTTGACCATGTAGAACAGCTTGGACTGCGCATCGCGGCCGAGCGAGAGCTGGGTCATCACACCGCCGGCCTGCGCCAGTGCCTCGATGATCAGCACGCCGGGCATGATCGGGCGGCCCGGGAAATGGCCCTGGAAGAACGGCTCGTTGATGCTCACGTTCTTCTGGGCAAGGATGCGCTTGGCGTCCACATCCAGCTCGAGGACCTTGTCCACCAGCAGGAACGGGTAGCGGTGCGGGATCAGCTCCTGGATCTGGAGGACATCGATCGGAAGCTGCAGCGTGTCGTTCATTCTTTCTCCTTGCTCACAGCCAGGATGCGCCGGGCCAGCGTATCGAGCTGCTTGAAGCGCGCGGCGTTCTTGCGCCACGTGCGGTTGTCGGTCAACGGGGTGCCGGACGAATACTCGCCCGGCTCATGGATGGAGTTGCGCACCACCGATTTGCCGGTGATCACGACCTTGTCGCAGATCTCCAGGTGGCCGACCACGCCTACGTGGCCGCCGAGCAGGCAGTAACGTCCGATCTTGGCGCTGCCGGCAATGCCGGTGCAGCCAGCGATGGCCGAGTGCGCGCCGATCTGCACGTTGTGTGCGATCTGCACCAGGTTGTCCAGGCGCACGTCTTCGTCCAGCACGGTGTCTTCCAGCGCGCCGCGGTCCACGCAGGTGTTGGCGCCGATTTCGCAGTCGTCGCCGATGCGCACGCCGCCAAGCTGCGGCACCTTGATCCACCTGCCCGCGTCCATCGCCAGGCCGAAGCCATCGGCGCCGAGCACGGCGCCGGGGTGGACGCGCACACGCTTGCCCAGCCGGACGCGGGTGACCAGGGTGACCCGGGCGATCAGTTCGCAGCCGTTGTCCAGGCTGCAATCCTCGCCGATCACGCTGCCGGTGCCGATGATGCAGTTCTCGCCGACCACGCTGCGGGCGCCGATGGACACGAACGGACCGATATGGGCGCTGGCTGCGACCTGGGCGGTGGGATCGATGATGGCGCTGGGATGGATGCCCGGCGGGCGCGTCGGTGCGATGTCGAACAGCGCGGCGATCTTGGCGAAGGTGGTGTACGGGTCCTTGGCCACGAGCGCGGCGCCGGGAGCCGCCTCGGCATCGTCGGCACGCAGCACCACCAGCGAGGCCTGGCTGTCGGCCAGCTGGGTGCGATAGCGCGGATTGGCGAGGAAGGTCAGCTGGCCAGGGCCGGCATGGGCGAGGGTGGCCACGCCATGGATGGCGGTGGCGGGGTCGCCATGGACCTGCAGGCCGAACTGCTCGGCGAGTTGCTGGGCGGTGTAGGAGGGAGTATTCACGGCGGGAGTTTAACGTGTGACGCCATTGCGGTCATGCGGGGGGCAGTTGTGCAGCCAACGGCGGGGCCCCTCGCGGCCGGCAGAGCCAGGCTCATGGGCTGGGTCGGACGGGTCGGGGCTGCGGGGGACGGCGCAAGTACGTCCATGTAGCCTTGATCGCCGCATCCATGCGGCTCACACCCCCGCAGCCCCGACCCGCCCGACCTCTGACAGCGTGGCGCGAGTGCCAGCCGCAGAAAACAGAAAAGATCAAAAGCAGATCGTGCGCTTCAGCCATCCGGGTTAAACGAAAACGCCGGGCAGAGCCCGGCGCTTCGTACCCCGTCTGGTGGAGAGCCCCCCTTCTGTTAAGGGGGGCGCGCCAGCGGCGCGGGGGATAGGGGGTAGGTCGGGACCCGCTGCTTGCGCAGCAAGCCGCGGCGCACCTTCGGTGGGCAGTTCTTAGAACTGCCCACCGAAGGTGAATTGCAGGCGCTCGATCTTGTCGTCGTCTTCCTTCTTCAGCGGGAACGCATAGCTGATCGAGATCGGGCCGACCGGGGCGCGCCACAGCAGGGCCACACCGGTGGACACACGCAGTTCGTTGGCCTTGAAGTTGTCGGCGCCGTTGTAGACGTTGCCGAAGTCGACGAAGGCCGACACGCGGGCCGACGGGCTGTCGAACAGACGCGGGAAGTAGGCTTCGATCGAACCGACGGTCTTCAGCGAGCCACCCAGCGGCTGGCCTTCGGGATAGCCGGAAGTGACTTCGCGCGGGCCCAGCGTGTTGTCCTCGAAGCCGCGCACCGAGTTGGTACCGCCGGCGTAGAAGTTCTCGTAGAACGGCAGGCCGCTGGCGGTGACCGTCTTCCTGTAATCCGGTGAGCCCGGGTTGCAGTTCACGGTCTGCACCGGGTTCGGGTTGGCCTCGGTCGGCGCGGTGTAGCAGAGATCGCGCGAGGTGTCCTTGCCATAGCTGTCGCCGTAGCCGATTTCCGCACGCGTGTTGATCACCAGCGACGGCATGATCGGCCAGTACTTGGAGATCTGGTAGTTCAGCTTGTAGTACTCGACGGTCGAACCCGGCAGCGTGGTCTCCAGGCCGATGCGCTGGTAGGTACCGCGGGTCGGCATGAAGTAGTCGTTGCGCGAGTCGCGTGCCCAGCCGAGCTCGGTGCGCCAGGCATGGAAGGTGCGGCGGCCGACGGCGTTGATGTAGTCGATGATCGATTGCGGCGTTGCGTTCTGGTACGTCGAGATCTGGTTGCTGTCGATGCCGAACATCAGCGAGACCGAGTCGGTTTCGGTCAGCGGCACGCCGAACACCACCTGCGCGGCACCGTTGGTGCTGTTGTACTGCGCGGTGTTGAAGTCGGAGTAGTCCAGTTCGCGCCAGGACAGGTTGTAGCCCAGCGACACGCCGTCATCGGTGAAGTACGGGTTGGTGTAGCTGAAGCCATAGCGCTGCAGGTAGCTGCTGCGCGAGGCTTCCACCGACACGCGGTTGCCGCCGCCGAGGAAGTTGTTCTGCGACAGCTGCACGGAGGTGGTCATGCCGTAGGACTGCGAGTAGCCCAGGCCGAACACGAAGCTGCCGGAGGTGGTTTCCTTGACGTTGTAGACGACGTCGACCTGGTCGTTGCTGCCGCTGACGGCCGGGGTTTCCACATCCACCGATTCGAAATAGCCCAGGCGCTGCAGGCGGATCTTGGAGCGGTCGATCGCGGCCTGCGAGTACCAGCTGTTCTCGAACTGGCGCATTTCGCGACGCATCACCTCGTCGGAGGTGCGGGTATTGCCGCGGAAGACGATACGACGCACCGACACGCGTGGGCCCGGCACCACCTGCATGTTGATGGCAACGGTCTGGTCCGCACGGTTGGTGGTCGGGATCGGGTTCACCTTGGCGAACGCGTAGCCGATGTTGGACAGCGAGTTGGTGATCGTGTCCGAGCTGAATTCCAGCAGCGCCCGCGAGAAGGTGTCGCCGGACTTCTGGATCACCATGCGCTCCACGTCCTCCTGCGGGAGGATGGTGTCGCCGCTGACCTTGATCTCGGAGATCTTGTACTGCTCACCCTCGGTCACGCCGGCGGTGAGGAACATGTCGCGCTTGTCGGGGCTGATCGACACCTGGGTGGAGTCGATGCTGAAGTCGACGTAGCCCCGGTCGAGGTACCACGAGTTCAGCTTTTCCAGGTCGCCGGACAGCTTTTCCTTGGAGTACTGGTCATCGCGGCGGTACCACGAGGCCCAGTTGTGCTCCTTGGATTCCCAGGTTTCCAGGATGTCCTTGCTGTCGTACTTCTCGGTGCCGACCAGGTTGACATGGCGGATCTTGGCCGCCTTGCCTTCCTTGATCGCGATGGCGATGTCCACACGGTTGCGGTCCAGCGGGCTCACCGTCGGGGTGATCTCGACGTTGTACTTGCCGCGGTCGTTGTACTGGCGGCGCAGTTCCTGGGTCACGCGGTCCAGACTCAGGCGATCGAACGTGCCGCCTTCAGTCAGGCCGATGTCGGACAGGCCCTTGAGCAGCTGGTCGGACTTGATGTCCTTGTTGCCGGTCACGGTCAGCTTGTTGATCGCCGGGCGTTCCTTGACCGTCACCACCAGGATGTTGCCCTGGCGGTCCAGCTGCACGTCCTCAAAGAAGCCGGTCTTGTACAGGGCGCGGATGGTTTCGCCGACCTTGCTGTCGGTGACCGTCTCGCCACGCTCCACCGGCAGGTAGGTGAATACCGTACCCGAGCTGATGCGCTGCAGGCCGTCGACGCGGATATCGCTGACAGTGAAGGGCTCGGCTGCCTGGGCCAGGGCGGGAGCGCCGGTGACGGCGGCGAGGGCGAGGGCCAGCAGGCGGCGATTGGGGAGTCGCGTCATGTCACGTCCGGTAGGAAGGTCGATTTCATTGGTGCGGGATGCCGACGCTGTAGACGGCAACAACGTGGAAAAGTTCATCGCGGGACCAGGCCGAGGATGTCGTTGTAGAACGCCAACCCCATCAGCCCGGCCAGCAACGCCAGGCCGATGTATTGGCCGGCGGCGATGGCACGCTCGCTCAGCGGGCTGCCCTTGACCAACTCGATAAGGTAATACAGCAGGTGGCCGCCGTCCAAGATCGGGATCGGCAGCAGATTGATGATGCACAGGCTCAGCGACAGCAGCGCGAGGAACTGCAGGAACCAGTCGAGCCCACGTTTGGCCGATACATTGGCCACACGGGCGATGGTGACCGGGCCGGAAACGTTCTGCAGCGAGGCCTTGCCGGTCACGATGCGGGCCATCATGCCCAGCGAGTCGGCGGCCAGCCGGCCGGTTTCACGCACCGCCACGGTGACCGCGTCCAGTGGCCCGTAACGCAGCAGGGTGTCGTAGGCCGGGCTGTAGGTGGTGGGGAAACCGACGCCGATCTGCCAGACCGGCTCGCCCTTGCCGTCCTTGCCCTGGCGCGGAGTCACTTCCAGTGCCAGCCGCTCGCCGCCACGCAGGACTTCGATCATGCCGGGGCCGCCGGTGCGGCCCAGGGCCTGGATTTCGCCGATCACCTGGTCGACGCTGTCAATGCGCTGCCCGTCGATGGCGACGATGAGGTCGCCCGGCTGCAGCTGGCCCGCAACAACGGAATCCGGTGTGAGCCTGTCGACCAGGGCTGGCTGCAGCCATGACTGCCAGTACAGGCCCGCCAGGATCGGCACCCGCCGTTCATCGAAGCCTGCCGGCAGCTGCGACAGCGGCAGGGTACGGGCATGCACCTGGTCACTGCGGTCGATCACGTCCAGCGTGACATCACGACGGTCCATCGCTGCCGCGGTCAGGGCCATGCTGGCCTCGCCCAGGGTGCTGACCGGGCGGTCGTCCACGCGCAGCACGCGGTCACCACTGTTGAGCCCCGCCGTCGCCGCGATGCCGCTGGTGCGGCCGAGGGTGGGCGAATAGTCCTGCTTGCCGATCACGAACATCGCCCACAGCAGCAGGATGCACAGCAGCAGGTTGGCGACCGGCCCGGCAGCAACGATGGCGATGCGCTGCCAGACCGTCTTGTGGTTGAACGCCTGGCCGCGTTCCTGCGGATGCACCTCGACTTCGCGCTCGTCGAGGAATTTCACATAGCCGCCCAGCGGAATCGCAGCAATGGCGAATTCGGTTCCATGCCGGTCGCGCCGCGACCACAGCGGCCGGCCAAAGCCGACAGAGAAGCGCAGCACCTTGACTCCGCACAGGCGGCCGACCCAGTAATGCCCGAGCTCGTGGAAGGTGACCAGCAGCCCCAGGCTGACAATCATCCACCAGACCGATCCGATGAAGTCAGTCATGCAGGCTCACGTTGGCGGGCAGGGGCGGCGTCGTCATGCAGGGCTGGGCAGGCGGGCGGTTCAGGCGGCGTCGATGGCGTTCAGGGTCAGCAGGCGTGCGCGCTGGTCGGCGGACAACAGGACCTCCAGTGTATCGGCTGGCTCGGTCGGCAGTGTTGAAAGAGCGTTAGCAACCAGCGCCGGGATGGTCAGGAAACCGATCCGGCCCTGAAGAAACGCTGAAACGGCCTCTTCGTTGGCGGCGTTCAGTATCGCCGGGGCGGTGCCGCCGGCGCGCATCGCCTGCCAGGCCAGCGCCAGGCAGGGGAAGGCCTCGGTATCGGGCGCCTCGAAATCCAGCCGGCCCTGCGCCAGCAGATCCAGCCCGGCCACGCCCGAGGAGATGCGTTGCGGCCAGCCCAGGCCAACGGCCAGGGTGGTGCGCATGTCCGGCAGGCCCATCTGCGCCAGGGTCGAGCCGTCGACGAATTCGACCAGCGAATGGACCAGGCTCTGCGGATGGACCAGCACCTCGATGCGTTCACCCGGCACGGCGAACAGGTGGTGGGCCTCGATCACTTCCAGGCCCTTGTTCATCAGGGTCGCGGAATCGACCGAGATCTTCGGCCCCATCGACCACTTCGGGTGGGCCACGGCCTGGGCCGGGGTGACCTGCGCCAGTTCGGCGCGGCTGCGGCCACGGAACGGGCCACCGGAGGCGGTGAGCAGGATCCGGCGCACCCCGGCGCCTTCGAGGCTGGCGTCGCGCGAGCGCAGGCACTGGAAGATGGCGCTGTGCTCGCTGTCGATCGGGATGATCTCGGCCCCGGCACGTTCGGCGGTACGGGTGAGCAGTTCGCCCGCCAGCACCAGCGATTCCTTGTTCGCCAGCAGGATGCGCTTGCCCGCGGCGGCGGCGGCCAGGGTCGAGGACAGCCCTGCCGCGCCGACGATGGCGGCCACCACGGTGTCGCAGGCGTCACTGGCGGCCAGCTGGTCAAGCGCTGCCTGCCCGGCGTGGGCCTGGGTCGCCAGGCCGGCCTCGCGCAGGCCGTCGCGCAGCGCAGGGTACAGGGCCTCGTCGGCGATCACCGCGTGCAGGGGCTGATGCTGGCGGCACAGTGCAAGCAGCGCCTGCACCTGGCGGCCGGCGGCAAGCACGGTGGCCCGGTAGCGCTGCGGATGGCGCGCGATCACATCCAGGGTGGAGGCACCGATCGATCCGGTGGCGCCGAACACGGCGACCCGGCGCAGGTCTGCTGCTGCATGCATGGTCAGAATCCGAAGATTTCCTTGCCCAGCGCGAACACCGGCACGGCTGCCAGGACGCCGTCGACACGGTCGAGCACGCCACCATGGCCCGGGATCAGGTTGCCCGAGTCCTTGGCACCGGCATGGCGCTTGATCAGGCTCTCGAACAGATCGCCCAGCACCGAGGCCAGCACGGCGACCACGGACGTGATCAGCAGGCCCGGCAGGTGGGCCAGGTCGATACCGGCCAGCCAGCCCAGGCCGACGGCCACGGCCACGCCGGCCAGCAGGCCGCCGACCAGGCCTTCCCAGGTCTTGTTCGGGCTGATGCGCGGGGCCAGCTTGTGCCTGCCGAAGCGGCGGCCGGCAAAGTAGGCGCCCGAATCGGCGGCCCAGACCAGCGCCAGGGCGGCCAGCAGCCACAGATGCCCCTGCTGGCCGGGCGGGTCGCCGCCGGCGTGGATCAGCACCAGTGCGGCCCAGGCCGGCACGATGGCCAGTGTGCCGGCCAGCAGCTTGAGGATGCGCGCGGGGCTGCCCGGCTGTGCACCGAAGTTGAAGAAGCGCAGCCAGACCAGCGCCGCCAGCCACCAGGCGACGCCGACCAGCGTGGTGATCTGGAACAGCACCAGGGTACTGCCGTCGGCCCAGACCAGCAGCACCATCAGCAGCAGGTTCAGTACCAGCAGCACGGTGCGCGCCAGGGTGTCTTCGACGTCGGCCAGCTTCAGCCATTCCCACAGGCCGATCAGCAGGACGGCGGCGGCCGCGGCGGCCAGCCATTGCGTCGGCAGCAGCAGGATCGCGGCAATGGCGACCGGCGCCATGATCAGCGCGGCGAGGACTCGGGTCTTGGTCATGGGCTGGACGTCTCAGTGGCCAGGGCGGCGATCTGGGCGCTGGTCAGGCCGAAGCGGCGCTCACGGCCCGCATAGGCATCCAGCGCCTGTTGCAGCATCGCGGCGTCGAAGTCCGGCCACAGTGCCTCGGTGAACCACAGCTCGGTGTAGGCCAGCTGCCACAGCAGGAAATTGCTGATGCGGGTGTCGCCACCGGTGCGGATGAACAGGTCCGGTGCCGGCAGGTCGGCCAGGGCCATCTGCCGGCCCAGCAGCGCCTCGTCGATCTGTTCGGGCAGCAGGCGCCCGGCCGCCACTTCGGCAGCCAGTGCGCGCGCCGCGCGGGCGATGTCCTGGCGGCCGCCATAGCTGGCGGCGATCGACAGGGTCAGCGTGGTGTTGCCGGCGGTGCGCTGTTCGGCCAGCTGCATGCGGCTGACCAGCGAGGCGCCGAAGCGCTCGCGCTCGCCGATGAAGCGCACGCGCACGCCCCGGCGGTGCAGCTCGTCCACTTCGCGGTCGAGCGCACCCAGGAACAGCTTCATCAACGCATCGACTTCGTCCTGCGGCCGGCCCCAGTTCTCGCTGGAGAAGGCGAACAGGGTCAGCGCCGGGATGCCCAGTTCAAGGCAGCGCTCGATGGTGCGGTTGACCGCGCGCGCGCCGGCACGGTGGCCGATCACGCGCGGGCGGCGGCGCTGCTGTGCCCAGCGTCCGTTGCCATCCATGATGATGGCGACGTGGCGGGGCAGGGCGGCCGGCAGGGGAGGCGGGACTGAAGGCATCGACTTCAGACCGACAACAGTTCCTTTTCCTTGTCCGCGACGACTTTGTCGACATCCTTGATGTTGCTGTCGGTCAGCTTCTGGATATCGTCTTCGCCGCGCTTCTTCTCGTCTTCGCTGATCGCCTTGTCCTTGACCAGCTTGGCGATTTCCTTGTTCGCGTCCTGACGGATGTTGCGGATCGCGATCTTGGCGCCTTCGCCTTCCTTCTGCACCTGCTTGACCAGTTCCTTGCGGCGCTCTTCGGTCGGCGGCGGCATGTTGATGCGGATCGCGGTGCCCAGCGTATTCGGGGTGAACTCGGCGTTGTACAGCCCCTTCTCGATCTCCTTGATCATGCTCTTGTCGAACGGCGTGACCAGCAGCGAGTGGGCGTCGGCGTTGGAGATCGAGGCGACCTGGTTCAGCGGGGTGCTGGCATTGCCGTAGGCATTGACGGTGACGCGGTCCAGCAGGGCCGGAGTAGCACGCCCGGTGCGGATCGAGGTGAGGGTGTGCTTCAGAGCGTCGATGCTCTTGGCCATGCGCGTCTGCGCGTTGTTCTTGATGTCGTTGAGCATCGCCCGGGTCCTGGATGTAACTGGAATCGGGCGATTATAGGCGAATACGGGACGCTGCCGGGCCTGGATCGGCCCGGGCGTCGCCTTGCGCTCAGGCTCAGGCCGGGTCGCGGCCCTGGACCAGGGTGCCGATGTTCTCGCCGCTGAGGATCTTCAGCAGCTCGCCCGGCTGGCCCATGTCGAACACCCGCATCGGCAGATCGCTGTCGCGGGCCAGTGCGAAGGCGGCCGTGTCCATCACTTCCAGCCCGCGGCGGATCACTTCGTCGTAGCTCAGGCTGTCGAAGCGGACCGCGTCGCTGTGCTTGTTCGGATCCTTGTCGTACACGCCATCGACCTTGGTGGCCTTGAGCAGCAGGTCCGCACCGATCTCGATGGCACGCAGGGCTGCGCCGGAATCGGTGGTGAAGAAGGGGCTGCCGACGCCGGCGGCGAAGATCACCAGCCGGCCTTTTTCCAGGTGACGGATGGCGCGGCGGCGGATGTAGTCCTCGCACACGTCGTTGATCTTGATCGCGCTCATCACGCGGGCCTTGGCGCCCAGCTTCTCCAGGGCGTCCTGCATGGCCAGCGCGTTGATGACGGTGGCCAGCATGCCCATCTGGTCGCCGGTGACCCGGTCCATGCCGCCGGCAGCGAGGCCGGCGCCGCGGAAGATGTTGCCGCCGCCGATCACCAGTGCCACTTCGGCCCCTGCCTGCTGGGCCTCGATCACTTCACGGGCCAGGCGGTTGATGACCTTCGGGTCGATGCCGTAGTCCTCGTCTCCCATCAGCGCCTCCCCGGAGAGTTTCAGCAGGATGCGGCGATAGGCGAGCTTGGACATGGGGACCTCGGGTGCGTGGAAATCGCGGGCGATTCTACGCGCATGCGGCGCCCGGCCAAAGTGTTTTGTGCACTGCGGCGCAAAATCGGCTGGATCGCCCCGCTCATCGGGGCGTCCCGTTCAGCCCGCTTCGAGGCCGGCAGTGGCGGACAGTTCGTCGTGGCCCAGCGCGCCGGGGGAGCGGGCGATCACCCGGTTGCGGCCCAGGTTCTTGGATCGATACAGCACGTCATCGGCGGCGCGCAGCAGGTCCTGCACGTCGGCGAAGCGTTCGTAGCCCCCCTGCGTGGCCACGCCGGCGGAGAAGGTGACGAACAGCGGCCCTCCCTCGAGTTCGGCCATCGGCGTGGCGACGATGTTCGCCAGTACGCGCCGGATCACCTCCAGCGCTACCGATTCGCTGGTATTGGGCAGCAGCGCCACGAACTCCTCGCCACCGAAGCGGGCGACGGTGTCGCTGTTGCGCAGCTGGCCCTGCAGTTTGCCGGCGAAGGCGCGCAGCACCTCGTCGCCGGTCAGATGACCGTGAGCGTCGTTGATCTTCTTGAAGTCGTCCAGGTCGATGAAGGCCACCGAAAGCGGCCAGCCATGCCGGCCGGCGCGCAGGAATTCCTGCTCCAGCACCGCTTCCAGCTGGCGCCGGTTGAGTACGCCGGTCAGCGCGTCACGGTGGGCCTGGTCGGCCAGCCGCTTGGCGCGCGCCTCGAATTCATCGGCGCGTCGCCTTGCCTGGTCGGCATCCTGCAGTTCGCGCAGGTTGCGCAGGGTGGCCAGCTCCTGTGCGTGATCGATCAGTTCGTGCACCCGGGCCGGAGAATTCAGGCCGGCTTCGAACAGGCTGGCGATATCGGGCAGGGCATCGCTGATGCGGGCCAGTACCTGGTCGAAGCGGGCGCTGTCCAGATCCAGGCGGTCATGCACCTGCTGCAGCGCCCGTTCGCGGGCCGCGTCGGCGTCGCCGTCCAGCCAGATGTCGGCGACCGCGCCGGACAGCTGCACGCACGCCTGGAAGGGCGAATCGGCGGCGTCCTCGTCTTCGCTGTGGCTGATGCTCTCCACCAGGTAGCGCGGCAGGCCCCACTGCTCGGCCACCCAGGCGCCGACATCGGCGTGGCTGCAGCCCAGCACGTTGCGCTCGCGGGCAACCAGGTCGAGGTTGTCGCGTGCTTCACGCAGCAGGGGCAGGTAGCGCTCGGCTTCGGCCTGGGCCAGGCACAGCACGCCCATGTCCTGCAGCAGTCCGGCCAGCATCAGTTCTTCCAGGCGGCGCAGCCCGCGCGCCTGGCCAAGCTGGCTGGCAGCCAGTGCACTGAGGATGCTGCGCTTCCAGGCCCGCTGGCGCAGGTCGTGATCGGCACCGCTTCCGGTCAGTCCCTGGGTGACCGTGAAACCCAGCGCCAGACTGATGGTGGCGTTGAGGCCCAGCATGGTCAGTGCCTGGCCGAGATTCTCGATGCGCCGCCGGCTGGCATACAGCGGCGAGTTGGCGATGCGCAGCATGCGGGCGCTGAGCGCCATGTCGATGGCGATGATGTCGGCGGCGGTGGCGATGTCCGCTTCCGGATCCTGGGCCAGTTCGATGATGCGCAGGGCAATACCGGGTGGCGAGGGAAGGTTGCGGCAGAGCGCCAGGGCAGCTGTCAGCTCGGGAGGCATGGCGGATCGTTCAATTCCATTAGGGCAAGAATACCTAGGAATTCATCACAGTCTGCGACTTTCTATCCTGCTATGTGACTGAGGATTCCCTGCGCCGAGTATCGGCCTGATTCGCGCGCAACGCAAAGTTCGCCGACGGCATAAAAAAAGAGCCGCGGTTCCCCGCGGCTCCTTCTGGTCGCTTCACAGCCGGAAGGCTGGACTCAGACCTGCATCGCCTTGGCAACTTCGGCGGCGTAGTCTTCCACCACCTTCTCGATGCCTTCGCCGACGACCAGCAGCTGGAAACCAGCGACGTCGGCACCGGCGGCCTTGACCACCTGCTCGACGGTCTTGTCGCCGTCCAGCACATAGGCCTGGCCGTACAGGGTCACTTCGCTGACGATCTTGTTGATCTTGCCGCTGATGATCTTTTCCAGGATATCAGCCGGCTTCGACTTGTCCTTCTCGGACATCTTGGCCAGTTCGATTTCCTTTTCCTTCTCGACGAAGTCGGCCGGAACGTCGGCGGCCTTGTTGTGCGGCGGCTTCAGCGCAGCCACGTGCATGGCCAGGCCGCGGGCCAGTTCGGCGTCGCCGCCGACCAGGTCCACCAGGACGCCGACCTTGCCATTGGTGTGGACGTAGGCACCCACGGTGTTGTTGCCGTCGACCTTGGCGATGCGGCGGATCTGGATGTTCTCACCCAGCTTCTGCACGGCCAGGGCGCGGGCTTCTTCGACGGTCTCGCCGGAGGCCAGCTTGGCGGTCTTCAGCGCTTCGACGTCGGCAGCGCCCGATGCCAGGGCGGCAGCGGCAACGGCGTCGACGAAGGTCTTGAAGTTGACGTCGTTGGCGACGAAGTCGGTTTCCGAGTTGACTTCGACCAGCACGGCCTTGCCGCCGTCCTGTGCCAGGCCCAGACGGCCTTCGGCGGCCACGCGGTCAGCCTTCTTGTCGGCCTTGGCAGCGCCGGACTTGCGCAGCAGTTCCGCCGCAGCGTCGATGTCGCCGGCGGCTTCGGTCAGCGCCTTCTTGCATTCCATCATGCCGGCGCCGGTGCGCTCGCGCAGTTCCTTGACCAGGGAAGCAGTGATTTCCACGGGATTACCTCACGAAAGAAAGGGGTTGGGCCGGCATGGTGGCCGGCCCGTATGACATGGTCCTGTCACGCGCCGAGGGCGGCATGCAGGAGGGGTGGGCGCTGGGGCCCACCCCGGGGCCTGGATCAGGCCTGGGCTTCGTCGCCCTTCTTGGCGGTCTTCTTGGCCGGAGCGCGACGGGCCGGCTTCTCTTCGCCTTCAGCGGCGGCTTCAGCGAACTCTTCCTCGCGCACCGAGGCGGCGTGCGGAGCAGCGGCCTTGCCTTCCAGCACGGCGTCGGCGGCGGCACGGGCGTACAGCTGCACGGCGCGGATGGCGTCGTCGTTGCCCGGGATGGCGTAATCGACCAGCTCCGGGTTGTAGTTGGTATCAACCACGGCGATCACCGGGATGCCGAGCTTCTTGGCTTCCTTGATGGCGATGTCTTCGTGGCCGATGTCGATGACGAAGATGGCGTCCGGCAGACGGTTCATGTCCTTGATGCCGCCCAGCGAGGCTTCCAGCTTGTCGCGCTCGCGACGCAGGCCCAGCACTTCGTGCTTGACCAGCTTCTCGAAGGTGCCGTCGGTTTCACCGGCTTCCAGTTCCTTCAGGCGGGCAACCGACTGCTTGACGGTACGGAAGTTGGTCAGGGTGCCGCCCAGCCAACGCTGGTTCATGAACGGCATGCCGCAACGCTCGGCTTCTTCCTTGATGGTTTCGCGGGCGCTGCGCTTGGTGCCCAGGAACAGGACGGTGCCGCGCTTCTGGGCAACCGACGAGATGAAGTTCATCGCGTCGTTGAACAGCGGGACGGTCTTTTCCAGGTTGATGATGTGGATCTTGCCGCGGGCGCCGAAGATGTACGGAGCCATCTTCGGGTTCCAGTAGCGGGTCTGGTGGCCGAAGTGGACGCCGGCTTCCAGCATCTGACGCATGGTGACCTGGGGCATTGCAGTACTCCTGATATGGAACCAGCGATTCCGCCCGCGGGACAGGTATGCGGGACGCGTGGAAGCGCGATCGGTTCCGGGGTTGGGCTTCCCTGTTGCCTCCGTGGCCGAACTCCTTGCGGAGCACCCCGGCACGGATGGGGGCAGCAGGTGTGGATTCACCGGTGACGTCCGGTGTGGACGGGGTCCAGCGCACAGGGCGGCAGGACATCCCGGCGATTATAGCCCGGCGGGCGGGTTCACCGCAATTGACGGGTCCCATGCGTCCAGAACGACCTCCCGGCCGTCCTGCAGGCGGGCCCGGAAGCGGCCGCCGAGATAGCCGTCGCGGCGTGCCGGCAACGTCCAGCGCCTTTCCCGTCCTGCCAGCACATAGCCGGCCAGGCCCGGCAGCAGCACGCTGCGATGGCCGCCGGCGGACTCGAATGAAAGCCCGTCCAGGCGCGCATGCAGGCGGCCCGGGTTGTCCAGTCGCAGATGAGTCTGCGACCCGTTGGATTCGACGCGGGCACGCACGGCCGGGCGCACTGACGACGCAGCCGCACCCTGGAACAGCGGCAGCGAGTAGCGTGGCAGGCTGCTTCTGCCGGGGGCGAGCACGATACGGTAGGCCTGCTCGGCGGCGACCGGGACGGCGCTGCGGGGCAGCAGCCAGACCCGCTGGCGGGCGCCGGGCGCCAGATCCAGTCGGGTCGGACTGGCCAGGATGCGGTCGCTCGGCTGCAGCCGTTCGGCGTCCAGCTGCTGCTCCCACGCCAGGATCTGCACCTCGCCCTGCCAGCGCTCGGGGCCGGGGTTGTGCAGCCAGAGTTCGGTGCGGCCCCCTTCGGCGGGCAGCTGCAGGGTCGTGGGCAGCAGGTCCAGTGCGGCGGCAGGCAGCCCCGGCAGCAGCAGGAACAGGGCAAGGAGTGCGCGCATCGGCATCAGTAGATGAATGTCGGCGCGGCGGAAGCGTCGTCGGTGGGCGCGGCTGGCGCGGGGGCGAGTTCACGCAGCTGTGCCGGCAGCTGCGGGGCATCGCTGCGCTGGTGCGGAACGGCACACGCGCGGCCGCCGGCATCGCCCTGGCAGGCTTCCACTACGACCAGGCGCACCTGCACCGGGGCTGCCGGCTCGGCCCAGGCCAGGGGGGCGGCGAGCATCATCGCCAGGATCGGAACTGCGCGAACCACCTGTCATCCACCGTGCCGGGATACCTGCTGGACGCTATCGGCCGGGCGCGCCGGATCTGTAGGGGCAGGTGCTCGCGGCACCGGTCAGTAGGTGATCGTCACCTGCACCACATCGTTGTAGGTACCTGCCGGCGGCTGGCCGGTGACCGGCGGCACCCGGCCGTAGATCGTCAGCTGCTGCGCACTGCCGGTACCGGTTCCGCTGGCGGTATCGACCGTGAGCGTGTTGCCCCAGCGCTGGTTGCGTGCGCTGTCGCGGTACAGTTCATAGGCCAGGTAGTAACTGCTGCCCCCGATGGTGGTGCGCATGCGCCGGGTCGGGCTGGCCGGGGGATTGTTCTGGCCGTTGTCCAGGCCGATCTGGAATGCCGTGTTCTTCAGGCAGGTCAGGGTCAGGGTGGCGGTCCGGTCGATGTTGCTGGTGATGCTGCCGGTGACGTTGCCGAAGTCCAGAGGGGTGGTGAGGTAGCTGCCGCACTGTGGCAGCACGGTCGCGGTCGCGGTGAAGCTGAAGGCCGCGCTGGCGCTGTTGGTACCGGTGGCGCCGCCGTTGCAGGTGGCCGGTACGGTGGCGTTGCCGAGCAGCACTTCGTTCCAGGCCCAGGTCAGCACCACGTCGGCGCCGCTGAAGGTGCTGCTGTAGTTGCCCGCGGCCAGCACCTGGTTGGCCGGGATCTGTGCGAACAGCTGGGTGGACTGCGCGCCGCTGCCGCCGACCACCAGCGGCACGTTGTAGGTCATGGTCAGCTCCTGCGCTGGCGGCGTACCGCGGGGAACCAGGCCGGTGACCTGGCTGTAGCCGGCATTGTTGTAGAGCTGGAAGTTCAGGGTGTCGGGAGGGGTGCCGGTACTGGTGCGCAGGGTCCGCCAGGTGCTGCTGCTGCCACCGCCGCTGCCGGCACCGATGCCCACGCACACGCGCACGCCGGTAGTGGCCAGCAGGCTCAGGGCCGCCGTCGTGCAGGTGACGGTGATGTTCAGCGTGGCCGAGGTGGGCCCGGGGGCATTGCTGTTGACGTTGCCGAACGGCAGGGTGGGGTTGGCGGTGGCCGTGCACACCGCCGCCGCGTGCGCCGGTGTGGCGGCCAGCAGGCCGAGCACGAGCAGCAGGCCGAGCAGGGGCACCTTCATGGCGCCACCTCGGGAATGCACGGTACCGGTGCCGGGCGGGGCCGGGCGCCGCTGGCAGCCACTTCCGGTGTGGCCGGCACCTTCACCCGGCACTGGCTGCGGCTGGTTGTGATGTACAGCACGCTGCCCGGCGCCACGTCCTCCAGGTACAGCAGGCCGTCGTAGCCGACGGTGGCCTGGCGACCCTGCGGCAGCTGCACTTCGCTGCCCACCTCCAGCGGTTGTCCGGCCATGTCCTGCAGGACCAGGGTCAGCGACGGCCGCGAGCGCAGATGGAACGTCACGCTGGTGCCGGCGCGCTGGCGGGGTGTCACCCAGTCCTCGACGCGGTCGGCGCGCATGTCCGCCGGCAGGTCGAGCGTGTCGATGGAGACCCGGTTGCGCTGCCACGACAGCAGGGGGCTGACCAGCAGCAGGCCACGGTCGTCGGTGACGCCGATCAGGCGGTTTTCCAGCCGTACCGGCACACCGGCGACGCCGCTGGTGCTGACCACCGCGAAGGCGTCGGAGACCTCGCGGGTGGCAAAGGTGTGCCCGTCCATCCACACCAGGCTGCCGCTGGCGCTGGCATAGGCGTAGTCAATGCCGGCCTGGCGCGATGCGCCGAGCGCGTAACGCCCCACGTCGTTGAGGATGCCGACCTCGGCCAGGCCGCCTGTGCCCTCGTCGCCCCCGCGCACCTGCGCGCGCCAGCCGATGCCGCCGGCACTGCCATCGCCGGGGACCGGCTGGGTGATATCGGCCACCCAGGCCTGGCTGTCGCCGTTGCGCTGGCTGGAGAGGCTGGCCTGGCGGTTGTTGCCGAGGCTCGCGCTCACTGACAGGTAGATGTTGCGGTCGTCGCTGCTGTCCAGATTCTGGTTGACCGACAGGTAGGCCGACCAGCGCTGGTTCCAGGTGCGCGACCAGAACAGGCTGGCATAGCGGTTGTCGTCGCCATCGGGGTAGCGCAGCCGCAGGTAGCTTGCGCTCAGCGTTCCCAGCCCCAGCAGATCGAGACCGGCAGTGGCCTGTTCGCTGATGCGCGGGGGCAGGTTGTCCTGCAGCGCGCCCAGATCGCGGTAGTCGCCGTGGGTGCGTACGCTGCGCACATTGAAATTGAAGCGGCGGTTGTTCCAGCTGTAGCCCAGTGCCCATTGGCCGCCCTGCAGGCCCTGCAGGCGGCTGTGCGCGTAGGCGGCATTGAACACGCCGGCCTCGCCCGCCAGCCACCAGCCACCGACGCCGGCCTGCAGCAGGCCGCCACCGCCTTCGGCGTGCGCTTCGCCGGTGAAGGTGTCGCTGATACCACCCCGCCAGCTGGCACTGGCCACCGTGCGGCTGTCGTACTCGAAGGAGCGTTCGCCGAACGCTTCGCGCAGTTGTCCGGCACCGACCGACCAGTCGGACAGGCCCTTGGCCAGCAGCTGCTGGGTGCCATAGAAGCTGAAATCCAGCGTCTGCATGCGGCCGAAGGCATCGGTCACCACAACCTGCGCGGTGCCGGTGCCGCTGATGCCCGGCTGTGCCGCCAGCTGGAACGGTCCGACCGGCACCTGGCCGCTGTACTGGCGCAACCCGTCGACGTACAGCTCCACCGTTGACGGCACCACCGCCTCGCCCAGGAAGCCGGGCGTCGGTGTCAGCACGCGGTAGGGCTGCAGCCCGTAGTTGCGTCCGACCTGCACGCCGCCCAGGCGCACCGGCCGGGTCCAGTCGACAAAGCCGCTGTAGAAATCACCGATCTCCAGCGTGGTCGCCGACTCGGGAAAATCCAGTGTCCAGTGCGTATCCAGGCGCACGCTTTCGCTGCGCCAGTGACGGTCGTCCGGCTGCTGGTAGCGACGGGTGACCGCCGTGTTCTCGAAGGTGCCGCTGCCGATGCCGAACAGGCGCAGTTCCGAGCTCAGGGTAAGGTTACCGAGTGCTTCGATGCGGCTGCCGTACACGTCGTAGTTGAGCAGCAGGCCCGGCGAGGCGCTGCCGGCCGGCGTACGCACCTGCGGGCGGCCGAGCAGGGTGGTGGGCAGGGTCAGCTGGTCCAGCGGCACATCCAGCGCCAGTGTCTGCAGCTGGGCGTCGTAGCGCGCGACCACGCCGCTGATCTGATCCAGAAACACCGGTGCATCGCCGGTGGCACTGAAGCCGAGCTGGCGCAGCACCTCCGGGCTGGCCTGCAGGCGGCCACGTGCTTCAGTGAAGGGCAGCAGGCCTCGCGGCGTGCTGTTCAGCGAGACGTCCAGGTACAGTGTCTGGCTGGCCGTCAGCGGTGTCGGGGGAGGCAGCAGGGTATCGGCGGAGACGCCGGAGATGCCGGACACGTCGGCGGCCGGAGCCGCGGGAACCCACGCGGCAGCGAGCACCGTGCCCACCACCGCCTCAGCGAGCCGGTGGCGGCGATAGCGGTGTCTGCGTCGACTCGCCATTGATCTTGGCCGTGATCTGGTCGTTGTCCCGGTCGACCGCCGTGCGCTCCACGGGCCAGCGCATCACCTGGCCGGGCAGCACATAGCCCAGCAGGCCGGGGTGGACGATACGCGGGCGTTCGACACTGCCCAGCGCCAGGTCGGCGATCTGCGCGTAGCTGTCGCCGGAATTGCCGATCTCGACGCCACTGCGACCATCGTCCAGCCGCAGCAGGCGTGCCTGCAGGCGCGGCGCCGGCGTGCCCCCAGCCGGCTGGATGAACACCGGGATCGAATAGCGCAGCACGAACTGCATGCCGCTGGCGCGGGTGGCCAGGTCCGGCACTTCGTCGACGATCAGGCGGTAATGCTGCTGGGAGGCCGGTGCCTCGCTGTCCGTGCGCATCACCCGCACCAGCTGCTGCTGGCCTGCGGCCAGTTCCTGCATCGGTGGAGTTGCCAGCAGCCCATCGGCAGGCAGCAGCTGCTCCCTGCCATCCTGCTGGACCCAGCGGAACACCCGCACCTGCAGCTTCACCGGCGCGGTCCCGCTGTTGGTCAGCCACAGCTCGGCGGCACGCTGGCGGGGCTCCAGCTGCAGGGTGGTGGGCGCGACCTGCAGGCTGGTGGCGGCGGAGGTGGCCATGGCGCTGGCCAGCAGGCAGGGGAGCAACGCCACGCCGGCGGCGCGCCACAGGCGGGGTCGGGACATGGAGGCGTGCTCCATCAATAAGTGATCGTGGCGGTGATCGTGTCCAGGTAGTTGCCGGCGGCCGCGTTGTTGGTGCTCAGGTTCAGGATCTGGCCGTAGACGATGTAGGGGACCGCCAGGCCCGTGCCGATGCCGGCCTGGGTATTGGTGCCGGTCGTCGACCCCCAGACCAGGCTGTGTGCCGCGTCGCGGTACAGCTGGTAACCGACGTAGTTGTTGGCGGTCACCGCCGCGTCGGTGTTCTTCATGCGCCGGGTGGTGACGTCGCCGGCCGTACCGGCGTTCGCACCCGCGTTCAGCGCGATCGTATACGGGGTCAGCGCAGAGCACTGGGCGGTCACCGTGCCCTGGCCCAGGGTAGGTATCGCGGTGGTCGATGCGGCGGTACCGAAGTCGACGTTGGTGGCGGCCGCGGCCGTGATCGTGCAGGCCTTGGTGACCACGAGGGTGACGTTGAAGGTGGTGGTATCGGCCGCCAGCGCCGGTCCGGCCAGCAGCAGCGCGGTCATGGCCCCGGCAAGGGAGGAGCGCAGTGGGATTCGCATGGACAACCTCCTTGACCCGAAGGTCCGTTGAGCAAGGCGAAGGCGGCACGTTCGGGGCCGCTTCGGCGACGCTGGCGCCAGCTTAGGACCGCCAAGTGTCTGTAATCCGTGATAAACAGGGGCTGCGGAATGTGGGCGCGATCACGCTTTCGCTCGCCTTGCCGGAACTGCGCATGGCCGGGAACGTCCAGTTGGGTGGCGTTCGTTCAGATTGCGGCCGGATCGGCGATAATGGGCGCCATGAGCGTGAATCTGAAAACCCCGCAGGAAATCGAGATGATGCGCATCGCCGGCCGCCTGGCCAGCGAAGTGCTGGACATCGTCACCCCCCACGTCAAGCCCGGTGTCACCACCGAGGAACTGGACCGCATCTGCCATGACCACATCGTCAACGTGCAGGGCGCCATTCCGGCCAACGTCGGCTACCGCGGCTTCCCCAAGACCGTGTGCACCTCGGTCAACAATGTCATCTGCCATGGCATCCCGAGCGAAGGCAAGGTGCTCAAGGACGGCGACATCGTCAACATCGACGTGACCGTCATCAAGGATGGCTGGCACGGCGATACCAGCCGCATGTATTTCGTCGGCACCCCGTCGGTGATGGCGCGCCGCCTGGTGGAGACCACCTACGAAGCGATGTGGCGCGGCATCCGCGCGGTACGTCCGGGGGCGACCCTGGGTGACATCGGCCACGCGATCCAGAGCTATGCCGAAGGCGAGCGCTTCAGCGTGGTGCGCGAGTACTGCGGCCACGGCATCGGCAAGGTCTATCACGACGAGCCGCAGGTGGTGCATTACGGTCGCCCGGGGCAGGGCCTGGTGCTGCAGCCGGGCATGACCTTCACCATCGAGCCGATGATCAACGAGGGCACCCGCTACAACAAGGTGCTGCCGGATGGCTGGACCGTGGTGACCAAGGACCGCAAGCTGTCGGCGCAGTGGGAGCACATGATCGCGGTCACCGAGACCGGCGTTGACGTGCTGACCCTGTCGCCGGGCGAATCGCAGGTCTCCTGAGGATGCTGCCGGCGAGTTCGCTGCTGGACACGCCGGCCGCGTCGCTCAACGACCCGGACTGGGCTTCCGCTGCACGGCAGGCCTTGCAGCAGGCCGATGCGCGGCTGTACCGCCGTTTCGACCAGGGCGACAACATCGAGCGCCTGCTGGCACTGCGCGCGCGCGCGGCCGATCACCTGATCCGGCTGGCGTGGCAGCGCTGCCTGCCGTCCGACAGCGGGCTGTCCCTGTTCGCTGTGGGCGGCTACGGCCGTGGTGAGCTGTTCCCACGGTCTGACATCGATCTGCTGGTGTTCGGCGCGCCGCCAGCGCAGCTCGCCCACGAGGCGGGCCTGGCGCGGTTGTTCGCCCTGCTGTGGGATTGCGGATTGGCGGTCAGCCATGCCGTGCGCTCGGCGGCGCAGTGCCGCGAGGCGGCCGCCGACCAGACCGTGCTGACCGCGCTGATCGAAGCGCGCCCGATCCTGGCCGACGATGCGGCGCGCCGGGCGCTGCGCGAAGCAACCGACGACAGCGGACTGTGGCCGGCGCGCACCTTCTTCCTGGCCAAGCTGGAGGAACTGCGCAACCGCCACCAGCGTTTCGGCGATACCGCCGACAACCTCGAGCCCGATCTGAAGGACGGCCCCGGCGGGCTGCGTGATCTCAATACGCTGGGGTGGATGGCGCTGCGCGCGTTCGGCGTTCGCGACCTTGAGGCGCTGGTCGGGCTGGGCCATCTGGGTGCCGACGAAGCCGCCGCGCTCCAGCGGGAGCGCGCGGTGCTGGCGCGCCTGCGCTTCGGCCTGCACCTGGTGGCACGGCGGCCGGAGGAGCGCCTCCGCTTCGATTACCAGAAGACACTGGCCGCGCGGCTGGGTTTTGAGGACGACGCCGAGAACCTGGGCGTCGAGAAGATGATGCAGGGGTTCTATCGCGCCGCTTCGGTGGTGCGCCGGATCAGCGACCGCCTGCTGCAACGCTTCGAGGAGCAGTTCGACGGCGAAGCGCTGCCGGAACCGCTGACCGTGGGTTTCTCGCTGCGCCGCGGCTATCTGGCGGCGAACGAGGCGGCGTGGCCGCGCGGCGACATCGGCCAGGTGTTCGCCCTGTTCGCCGGCTGGGCCAACAACCCGCAGGTGCGTGGCCTGCATTCGCTGACCGCGCGCGCACTGGCCGAGTCGCTGCCGCTGCTGCCCGCCTATGACCAGGCCGATGCCGATGCGCGTGAGCAGTTCATGGCGCTGCTGCGTGGCCAGCGCCCGGTCGACACGCTCTCGCGGATGGCCCGGCTGGGTGTGCTGGGCCAGTGGATTCCCGCGTTCGCCCAGGTCAGCGGGCGCATGCAGTTCGACCTGTTCCACGTCTACACCGTCGATCAGCACACGCTGATGGTTCTGCGCAATATCGGCCAGTTCGCCAGCAGCCGTGCCGACGAGCGCTTCTCGATCGCGCATGAAGTGTGGCCGCGGCTGCGCAAGCCGGAGCTGCTGCTGCTGGCCGGGCTGTTCCATGACATTGCCAAGGGCCGCGGCGGCGATCATTCCGAGCTGGGAGCGGTGGATGCGCGCGCGTTCTGCCAGGCGCATGCGCTCAGTGCCTCGGATACCGAACTGGTGGCGTGGCTGGTCGAACAGCACCTGCGCATGTCGGTGACAGCGCAGAAGCAGGACATCGCCGATCCGGCCGTGATCCATCGTTTCGCAACCCTGGTCGGCAGCCGCGACCGCCTCGACTACCTGTACCTGCTGACCTGCGCCGACATCGCCGGCACCAGCCCCAAGCTGTGGAACGCCTGGAAGGACCGGCTGCTGGCCGATCTGTACTTCGCCACGCGGCGCGCACTGCGCGAGGGCCTGGAGCATCCGGTGCCGGCCGCCGAGCGCGTTGCCGAGGCGCGTGACAGCGTGCGCGCGCTGGTACGCGAACAGGGCTATGACGACGCCACGATCGACCGCCAGTTCGCCGTCATGCCTGATGAAGGCTTCATCCGCCTGCGTCCGGAGCAGCTGGCCTGGCAGGCCGCTGCGCTGGTGCCGGTGAAGCAGGGCCAGGCGCTGGTGAAGGTGCGCCGCATCAGCGTCGACGACCCCGCGCTGGAAGTGTTCGTGCATTCGCCGGATCGCGACGGCCTGTTTGCTGCCATCGTGATGACGCTGGACCGCAAGGGCTACGGCATCCATCGCGCACGGGTACTGGACGGCCCCGCGGGCACCATCTTCGATACCTTTGAGGTCAGCCCCGCCGATACCTTCGCCGATGGCAGCAGCGCCAACCTGGAAGCTGCGCTGCGCGAGGCGCTGGCCGGTGACCTGGGCCGTCTGCGCCCGTCGCGGCGGGTGGTGCCGCGGCAGCTGCGTCACTTCCGCTTCGTGCCGCGCATCGAGTTCCGCGATGAGCCTGGCGCAACCCGATTCGCCCTGGTCGCACCCGACCGCCCCGGCCTGCTGGCCGACGTGGCGTTCGTGCTGCGCAACCAGGGCCTGCGCGTGCATGACGCGCGCATTGCCACGTTCGGCGAACGCGCCGAAGACACCTTCGTGATCAGTGACGAACACGACCTCCCCCTGACCGAACCCGCCCGGCAGCAGCTGCATGACGCGATGCTGGCCTGCCTGGACCCTGATCGAAACGCCGGAGACCCCACCTGATGGCCACCAAGCCTGCAAAGAAGACCGCCGCGACCGCCAAGAGCGCAGCGGCCCGAAAGACCACTGCCGCGACGGCCGCAAAGAAGACCGTTGCCCCGGTGAAGAAGGTGGCTGCCGCGAAGAAGCCGGCGCCGAAGAAGGCCCCGGCCAAGAGCGCGGAAGCCGCGCGCGCCGAGACCATCGCCCGCAAGTCGCTGCGCAGGCCGGCCGCGCCGGGCGTGGAAGAACTGAAGTTCGGCATCGAAAGCGCCTTCGAGCGCCGCGCGACGCTGACCCTGCATGAGCTGGAAGGCTCGACCCGGGTGCTGGTCAACCGCGTGATCGACGGCCTGGAAAGCGGCGAGTTCCGTGTCGCCGAGCCGGACGGGCAGGGGGGCTGGAAAGTCAACGAATGGCTGAAGAAGGCGGTGCTGCTGTACTTCCGTGTCAATGACATGGCAGTGGTCGACGCCCGTCCGGCCCCGTTCTGGGACAAGGTCGAATCGCGCTTTGCCGGGTACGACGAAGCGAAGTTCCGTCGTGCCGGGGTACGCGTGGTGCCGGGCGCGATCGCGCGCCGGGGTACCTACTTCGGCAAGGATGTGGTGCTGATGCCGAGCTTCACCAACATCGGCGCCCATGTCGGCGAGGGCACGATGGTCGATACCTGGGCCACCGTCGGTTCCTGTGCGCAGATCGGCCAGCATTGCCACCTGTCCGGTGGCGCCGGCATCGGCGGCGTGCTCGAACCGCTGCAGGCCAGCCCGACCATCATCGAAGACCATTGTTTCATCGGCGCGCGTTCGGAAGTGGTGGAGGGCGTAGTGGTCGGCCACCACAGCGTGATCGGCATGGGCGTGTTCCTCAGCCAGAGCACCCGCATCTACAACCGCGCCACCGGCGAGATCACCTACGGCTACATCCCGCCGTACAGCGTGGTGGTGTCGGGCTCGCTGCCGAGCAAGGACGGCACGCACTCGCTGTACTGCGCGGTGATCGTCAAGCAGGTCGATGCCCGCACCCGCAGCAAGACCAGCGTCAACGATCTTCTGCGCGGCCTGGCGGACTGACGATGGCTGCGCCGGACGACCTGGCGCAGTCCGCGATCTACCGGCATCCGTTCGACAACGTGTTCGCGCGGATGCTGCCGCGCCTGCTGCACGCACCGCGCTGGACCCGGCTGCGCCGCGCGCTGTCGCGGCGCTGGCCGATGCCGGCGCTGGCCAGCGATGTGCGCGATGTGATCTACGCCAGCTGGTGGGTCGATGTGCGCCATGCGCCGTCACCACCACCTGGCCATCACTACGTGGTCCATGCCGGTCGTACGCCTTACACCATCCTCAGCTATCGCCACGGCCACTTCGGGCCGGCCCTGGCCGGCCCTCTGCGTGCGCTGATGCCATCGCCGCAGCAGAGCAACTGGCGCTGGTACCTGCGCCGCGACGACGATCCGGACGGCACCCCGGTCGTGCTGTTCGACCGCAACGTGATGGATCAGCTGGCCTTCGTCGCCGGTGCGCGGGCCTTCAGCGATGCCATGCAACCTCACCTCTCCGTGCGCTTCGCGCATGTGCTCGAGGCCGATGGCGGCGGCCATACCCTGATCGAAGGTGGGCACGGCAGCGCGCCGGCGCTTCGACTGCAGTGGCAGGTTGCCGCAGGCTGGGACGATGCCACGTGGTCGGCGGCCTTTGGTGGCCATGACGCCCTGCTGCGTTTCCTGACCTGCCAGGACGAGGCCATCGCCCGTACCTGTGACGGGCACTGGGCCAGCACCCGCATCGACCTGCCGGTGGAGCTGACCCATCTGCGGCCGCTGCACCTGCAGGGTACGCTGCAGTGCCCACGCTTGCAGGCGATGGGCGTTGCGCTGCCCGACGGGCTGGCCTTCCACCTGCCACGCGTGCCGTTCCGGGTCGTGTCCGAGCGTCTGTTGTGAGATTCTGACCCTCTGTTTTCCAGCATTGCCGATGGCCATGAGCACCACTGTCTACGGATTGAAGAACTGCGATACCTGCAAGAAGGCGACCAAGTGGCTGGACCGCTTCGGCGTGCCATACACCTTCGTCGACTACCGCGAGACCAAGCCCGGCCCGGAAACGCTGGTCGAGTGGGCCGCGCAGCTGGGCGGCCTGTCCGCGATGGTCAACCGGTCATCGACCACCTGGCGGCAGCTGCCGGACAATCGCAAGGCGGCCGCCTCCGATGCCGAGTGGAAGCTGCTGCTGCGCGAGTACCCGCAGCTGATCAAGCGCCCGCTGGTGGTGACGTCCGACGGCAAGGTCAGCCAGGGATTCAGCGACAACGGGTTCAAGGCGCGCTTCGGCGTGGGCGGCGCGTGAGCGCGGTGCTGGACCTGGCCAGCGAGCTGATCGCACGGCCATCGGTCACGCCGGACGATGCCGGCTGCCAGGCGCTGCTTGCGGCGCGGCTGCAGCGTGCGGGGTTCGACTGCGAGCACCTGCGCCTGGGCGACGTCGACAACCTGTGGGCGACCCATGGCAGCGGTGCGCCGGTGCTGGTCCTGCTGGGCCACACCGACGTGGTGCCACCGGGACCGCGCGAGGCCTGGCAGAGCGATCCGTTCGTCCCGCAGATCCGCGATGGCGTGCTGTACGGCCGTGGCGCGGCCGACATGAAGGGCAGCGTGGCCGCGTTCGTGATCGCGGCCGAGCAGTTCGCCGCAGCCCACCCGCATCATGCGGGAACGCTGGCGGTGCTGCTGACCAGTGACGAGGAGGGCGATGCGATCGACGGCGTGCGCCATGTCGCGCGCCTGTTCGCAGAGCGTGGCCAGCGCATCGACTGGTGCATCACCGGCGAACCCTCGTCGACCGCAACGCTGGGCGATCTGCTCCGCGTCGGCCGCCGCGGCAGCCTGTCGGCGAAGCTGCGCGTGCAGGGCGTGCAGGGCCATGTGGCCTACCCGGAGAAGGCGCGCAATCCGATCCACCAGGCGGCGCCGGCGTTGGCCGAACTGAGTGCGCGGCGCTGGGACGAGGGTTACGAGAGCTTTCCGCCGACCAGCCTGCAGATCTCCAACATCCATGCCGGCACCGGTGCCAACAACGTGATTCCGGGCGAGCTGGAAGTGGATTTCAACGTCCGCTACAACCCGCATTGGGATGCGCCGAAGCTGGAAGCGGAGATCACCGCGCTGCTGGACCGCCACGGCCTGCAGTACACGCTGAAGTGGCACCGCAGCGGCGAGCCGTTCTACACGCCCGAAGGTACCCTGCGTGCCGCCGCGCGCGCGGTGCTGGCCGACCACATCGGCGGTGCGCCGGAAGAAAGCACCGGTGGCGGAACGTCCGACGCCCGCTTCATCGCGCCCTTGGGCGCGCAGTGCATCGAAGTGGGACCGGTCAACGCCAGCATTCACCAGGTGGACGAGAACGTGCGCGTGGACGAGCTTGAGGCCCTGCCGGGCCTGTACCTGCGGCTGGTCGAGCGCCTGCTGGTGTGAGGCACGACGCCGGGCATGCCCCGGCGCCGCCCTTGGCCGACGGTAGCGCCGGGCCATGCCCGGCGTACGACGCACCTGGTTGCCAACGCAACTGTTGCGCGGCCCCGGAAACCGGGTTAGGGTCGGGTCATGTCGATCCGCCTGGCCACCGCCGTCAACAACAACCGCAATAATCTGCGCGCGAATAATCGTGCGCGGCCGATGCGGGACTGCGCCCTGGGTAGATAGACAGCAACACACGCCCGGACACCAGAAAACCCGCATCGGCCGATGCGGGTTTTTTTGTGCCCGGGCGTAGCCCATCCGGGCCTGGTTGGCCGGTCGAACACCTTCCTACCCGTGAAATACCCCAACAGGAGTTCCCCCATGTGTTCGATCTTCGCAATCTTCGGCCTGCAGGCCGGTGATGATCTTCCCGCCCTGCGCCGGCATGCGTTGGAGCTGTCGCAGCGGCAGCGTCATCGTGGCCCGGACTGGAGCGGCGTCTACCTTGATGAAGGTGCACTGCTGGTGCACGAGCGGCTGGCCATCGTCGATCCGGCGGGTGGCTCGCAGCCGCTGTTGTCGGCGGACGGTCAGCTGGCGCTGGCGGTCAACGGCGAAATCTACAACCATCAGCTGCTCAAGGCCGCGCTGGCCCACCCCTACGACTT
Organism: Stenotrophomonas sp. GD04145; assembly: GCF_029835135.1. Taxonomy (NCBI): domain Bacteria; kingdom Pseudomonadati; phylum Pseudomonadota; class Gammaproteobacteria; order Lysobacterales; family Lysobacteraceae; genus Stenotrophomonas; species Stenotrophomonas sp. GD04145. The sequence continues at coordinate 97,749 of NZ_JAODZG010000005.1, forward strand.
CCAGACCGGCTCGGACTGCGAGGTGATCAACGCGCTGTACCGGCAGGGAGGCTCGCCGTCCCGCTGGCTGGAGCAGCTCAACGGCATCTTCGCCTTCGCGCTGTGGGACCGCGATGCCGGTCGCGTACTGGTGGCGCGCGATCCGGTCGGCGTGGTGCCGCTGTACTGGGGGCACGATGCGCAGGGGCGCCTGCGTGTGGCCTCGGAGATGAAAGCGTTGGTGGATACCTGTGCCGACGTTGCCCAGTTCCCGCCGGGTCATTACTACGACAGTGCCAGTGGCGAGCTGGTGCGCTACTACCAGCAGCCCTGGCGCGAGTATGCGGACGTTGAAGGGCGCCAGGCCGATCTGGCCGAGCTGCGACAGGCCTTTGAACATGCAGTGGAACGCCAGCTGATGAGCGACGTGCCGTACGGCGTGCTGCTGTCCGGTGGACTGGATTCGTCGCTGGTGGCCGCCGTCGCCGCCCGCTATGCCCGCCGCCGCATCGAGGATGGCGGCCAGAGCGAAGCCTGGTGGCCGCGCCTGCATTCGTTCGCGATCGGGCTGAAGGGATCGCCCGATCTGGCCGCCGCCGCCGTCGCCGCCGAAGCGCTGGGCACCGTGCACCACGGTTTCGAGTACACCTTCGAGGAAGGCCTCGACGTGCTCCCCGAGGTGATCCGCCATATCGAAACCTACGATGTCACCACCATCCGCGCGTCCACGCCGATGTTCCTGCTGGCCCGGCGGATCAAGGCGATGGGGGTGAAGATGGTGTTGTCCGGCGAAGGCAGCGACGAGATCTTCGGCGGCTACCTGTACTTCCACAAGGCACCGGACGCGCGCGAATTCCACCAGGAGCTGGTGCGCAAGCTCGATGCCCTGCACAACTACGATTGCCTGCGTGCCAACAAGTCGATGATGGCCTGGGGCGTGGAGCCTCGCGTGCCGTTCCTGGACCGCGACTTCCTCGATGTGGCGATGCGCATCGACGCCGCGCACAAGATGGTAGGCAGCGGCTTCGGCGGTCGCCGTATCGAGAAGGCGGTGTTGCGTGAAGCGTTCGATGGCTATCTGCCGGACAGCATCCTGTGGCGCCAGAAGGAGCAGTTCAGCGATGGCGTCGGCTATGGCTGGATCGATGGATTGAAGGCGCACGCCGAGGCGCAGGTCAGCGACCGGGTACTGGCCGCCGCCGACAAGCGCTTCCCGCACAACCCGCCGCAGACCAAGGAGGCGTACTACTATCGCCACCTGTTCGAACAGTTCTTCCCGAGCAGGGCCGCGGCCGAAACGGTCCCGGGTGGAAAATCGATCGCCTGTTCCTCACCGGCCGCGATTGCCTGGGACGCGAGTTTCGCCGCAGCGGCCGATCCGTCCGGCCGGGCGATTGCCGGGGTACACGAGCAGGCCCTGGCGTGACCGGCAGCGCCGGGCTACGCCCGGCGGGCGCTCAGCGTCGGCGCAGGCAAGGACGTATCATCGCCCCCCTGCACATTGGGGAATGTTCATGGACGTACAGAGCGAGGGCCGGGCGCCGCCGATGAAATGGGGGTGGCGCTACGCGGCCTGGGCCGGACTGCCGTTGCTGGCCGGCCTGCTGCTGGCGCGGTATGCCGGGCCGGCGGCGCCTGAAGCGGTCGCACGCGCCACGGTTGCCGACGAAGGCAGCTGGGCCCGGCATCTGTCATCGCCGCTGGGCCTGTTCCTGCTGCAGCTGCTGGTGCTGCTGCTGGTGGCCAAGGGCGCGGGAGCGCTGCTCAAGCGCTTCGGCCAGCCGGCGGTGATCGGCGAAATGGCGGCAGGCCTGATGATGGGCCCGTTGGTGCTGGGCAGCCTGTTGCCGCAGTTGCATGGCGCGCTGTTCCCGGCGGCGTCGCTGGCGCCGTTGGGCCTGCTCAGCCAGCTGGGTGTGCTGATGTTTCTGCTGGTGGCCGGTGCCGAACTCGACCTGGCCGCACTGCGCGGACGACGGCGGTTCGCGTTCACCGTCAGCCATGCCGGTATCGCCGTGCCATTCATGCTGGGCGTGGCCCTGGCGATCTGGCTGTACCCGCAGCACGGTCCGCAGGGCGTGGGCTTCACGTCCTTCGCGCTGTTCGTCGGGATATCGATGAGCATCACGGCATTCCCGGTGCTGCTGCGGATCCTCGCCGATCGCGGCATCACCCATACGCCGCTGGGACAGACCGCCATTGCCTGCGCGGCACTCGGCGATGCCACGGCCTGGTGCCTGCTGGCGCTGATCGTGGCGGCTGCACAGGCCGGTGGCTGGCTGCCGGCAAGCCTCAACCTGCTGGGCGTGGTGGCCTTCGTGGTGCTGATGCTTGGCCTGGTGAGACCGTGGTTTGCCCGCCAGCAGGTCGTGGCAGGACGCGAAGGACGGTGGTTGCTGGGCATCCTGCTGTTGTCGCTGGCCAGTGCGTTGGTGACCGAGATGCTGGGCATCCATGCGTTGTTCGGTGCATTCGCTGCGGGCGTGGCGGTGTCATCCAATGCGCCGCTGCGCGCACTGCTGATGGCCCGCGTCGAGCCGTTCGCGGTGACCCTGCTGCTGCCCCTGTTCTTCGCCATGACCGGCCTGCGCATGCGCGCCGACGCACTGCACGCCGGCGACATCGTGCTGTGTCTGGTGGTGATCGCGGTGGCCACGGCCGGCAAGCTGCTGGGCACATTCAGTGCCGCCCGCAGCACCGGCCTGCCGGCCCGCGAGGCATGGCGGCTGGGAGCGCTGATGAACACGCGCGGCCTGATGGAACTGATCGTGCTCAACCTGGGCTATGAGCTGGGCCTGCTCGGGGATCGCCTGTTCGCGGTGCTGGTGATCATGGCACTGGTGACCACTGCGATGACCGGGCCGTTGTTGAACCTGATCGAGCGCCGCCGCACCTGAGCCGGTAGCGCCGGGCCATGCCCGGCGGCTTTGCTGTCCGTCCACGCTGCGCGCTCGCCGGGCATGGCCCGGCGCTACCCCTCTATCTCGCCGGCACCAGCGTCATCACGTGCTGGGCCTTGCCCGGCAGGAACGGCGAGGGGCGGCCATGCACCCAGTCTTCGTGGCCCGCGCCCCAGTAGGGGGACAGCGGGTGGCCACTCTGGCCACCGGGCATGTGCACGATGCCGTCGGCTTCGTGACCGGGGGAGACCACCATCCGCTGCGAAGCACCGAAATCCGGGGCCTGCACCCGTGGCATGTCGCGGTCGCCGGGCAACGGCTCGGCCGGCATGCACAACGCGCGGCGTGCGAAGGCGGGCAGGGCGCGACTGACCGGGTGGCAGATCGACGCGGTGTTGCGCTCTCCCCAGCGGCGCTGGGCCAGCGGTCCCTGGCTGGCAAGATCTGCTTCCAGCTCACGTGCGGCATTCGCCAGCAACGCATCCCAGCTGTCGATACCGGGTGGCAGCAGATGTGCCGGGCGCTGTTCCAGCATCGGCCAGACCACGCCTTCCAGCTCGGGCAGCCGCGGCGGCAGGTAGTCGGCGCCCAGCTGTGCGCGGGCAGGCGCGAGCAGCGCACCTTCCACCGCATCGAGCACCTTGCCACGGAAGCCGCGGGTGATGCGATAGCTCACCGAGTCCACCGATGCCCGTCCTTCCCAGTGCGCATTGGCTGCATGCAGGCGCTGCAGTGCAGGGTCGCTGCTGTGTGCGGTGATCTGCTGCAGCAGCGCCCACCAGCGTTGCAGCATTACCGCGCGGTCATCGAGCTGGATCGCCAGCAGGTCGTGCTCATCGAAACGGTCCTGGACCGCCAGCAGGTCGCGGATCTGCCGCGCGCGGGCGCCAAGGTCGTAGCCGCCATTGCCGGCCACTGCCAGTGCGGCGCCGTCCAGCACGCGGCCGTTGGCGGTCCACAGACGGTGGTCGGCGGGATCGATCAGTGCGGGAGCAGAGTCGCTGCGCAGCGACCAGGGTGCGCAGGCGTCATTGCGCGCTGGCGCGTAGCCGGCCGCCGCACATCCGGGGCCACGGTCCGGACGGGCGCCGATCAGACGCCAGGCGATGCGCCCACTGCGGTCGCCGATCACCAGGTTCTGTGCAGGAATGCCGGCGCGGTCGGCCACGCGCAGGGCCTGGTCCAGGTCGCCCGCGCGGGCCATGTCGGCGAAATCCAGGCGCACCGCGCCGGGCAGGTGTGCGACCCAGCGCAGTGCGTCGCCGCTGCCATCGGCGTGGGTGTGCAGGATCGGCCCCCACGCGGTCTCGCGCACCGGGAACACCACGTCATCCTGGCCGGCCACGGCGATGCGCTCTTCGTGGACCGTCACCGGGGCCGTGGCCGGTTCGTTGCGGAAATCCGCGGTGTCGATGTAGCTGTTGGTGAATCCCCAGGCGATGTGCCCGTTGCTGCCGACGATGACGGCCGGCAGACCGGGCAGCGAGAAGCCACTGATGTCGACCTGGCCACCGGCCGCCTGCGGATCGGGATAGCGCAGGCGCACACGGAACCAGAGGCCGGGTGCGCGCAGGCCCAGGTGCATGTCGTCGGCAACGATGGCACGGCCATCGGCAGTGAGTGCGCCGGCCACGGCGAAGTTGTTGCTGCCCACTGCGCCGGTTTCCACCGGCACGGGGGCGGGCGAGGCGGCCAGCGTGCGCAGATCCAGTTGCCCTGCATCGGGCAGCAGGGCATTGCCGCGCGGCTCGCCGAACAGGGGCGCATCCCATTCGCTGCCCTGGTGCGCGATCAGCGCATGCAGCGCCGGTGGCACCACCGCCTGGATGCGGCTGAGCGCCAGTTCAGTCCGGTTGCCTGGATCCTGCAGATCGGCGTACATGGCCAGCCCGGCCAGCACGCTGTCGCTGGCGGTCCACGGCTGCGGCGCCTGCCGCAGCAGCAGGTAGGCCCACGGGCGCACGGAGAGATCGGCCAGGCCCTGGTTGACCCCATCGACATACGCGTTCACCGCCGCGGCGTTGCTGCGCAAGGCGGCCTCCAGATGGGCCTCGGTCCGCGCGCGCAGGCGATGAACCCGCATGCGCTTGTCCACCTCGATGGCCTTCGGGCCGAACAGCGCAGCCAGTTCGCCGGCCGCGCTGCGCCGCATCAGGTCCATCTCGAAGTAGCGCTCCTGAGCGTGGACACGGCCGAGCGCACGCATGGCGTCGGCCTGGCTGCCCGCGGTGATGGTGACCACGCCCAGCGCGTCGCGCTCGACAGTGACTGCTGCGCTTAGGCCGGGCAGGGCATGTTCACCTTCCAGATCGGCCAGGCTGCCGCGCAGCAGCAGCCACGCTGCCAGGGCCACCACCAGCAGGATGGCGATCAGCACGCCGAACAGCCAACGCCATGTACGTCGCATTGCAGGTCCTTTCCGAACGCCGGGGCCGATTGTAGCCGCAGGCGCAACTGCGACTGATTCCGATTAGATCACCGTATCCCGAAATGGGGCACCCTATGCCGCATCGATTCACAGGAGCCCCCCATGAAAGGCAACCCGGACGTCATCGCCTGCCTGAAGGAACTGCTGCGCGGCGAGCTTGCCGCGCGTGACCAGTACTTCATCCACTCCCGCCGTTACGAGGACCAGGGCCTGTTCGCGCTGTATGAGCGCCTGAACCACGAGATGGAGGAAGAGACCCAGCATGCCGACGCGCTGCTGCGCCGCATCCTGTTCCTTGGCGGGGATCCTGACATGCGCCCGCACCTGACCGAGCCGGGTACGACGGTGGAGGAGATGCTGCAGAAGGATCTGGACACCGAGTACGCCGTGCGCAACAACCTCGCCGCCGGCATGAAGCTGTGCGAAGAGAAGGGCGACTACGTGAGCCGCGACATCCTGCTGGCGCAGCTGAAGGACACCGAAGAGGACCACGCCTGGTGGCTGGAGCAGCAGTTGGGCCTGATCAAGCGCATCGGCCTGGAGCTGTACCAGCTGAGCAAGATCGACGGCAGCGGCGCCCCGGCGCACTAAACCGGTACCGTCGCCCGCCAGCACCGGAGCATCGCTCGCCAGCCTTCGCCCGCCAGCCGCTCCACCGCCCGCCAGCCGACAACGAAAAAGCCGGGGAATGCCCCGGCTTTTTCGTGTCTGGTGCTGCGTTTCGGTAGCGCCGGGCCATGCCCGGCGGGCAGAGCTGGGGTCAGAGCCCTTTCCGTTGGAAAGGGATCCGACCCCGCTGCGTCATTCCACTGACAGGCCTTCGACCTTCTGCCAGCCACGCGGCAGCAGGTGGCCGCGGGTCGCCCGCGCGCCGAGGTAGGCATCGAGCTCGTTGAACTTCAGGCCCATCGTGCGCTGGCCGGCGCGCACCTGCAGGGTCTGCCCCGGCCCGATCGCCACGATGGCGACCACGCGTTCCGTGGCCAGCTTGGCCTTGGGGATCTCGATGATCTTGTTGCCCTTGCCTTTGTCCAGTTCGGGCAGATCGCTGGCCGGAATCGCCAGCAGGTTGCCCGAGCTGGTCACCGCCACGATGCGGTCGCTCTCGACATTGGCGACCACCGCCGGCGGCAGCACCGACGAGCCGGCGGACAGGTTCAGCATCGCCTTGCCGGCCTTGTTGCGGCCGATCAGGTTCTCGAAGCGGGTGACGAAGCCGTAGCCATGGCTGGACGCGAGCACGAAGCGTGCGTCCGGCTCGGCGCTGGCCAGGGTGACGAAGCTGGTGCCGGGCGCCGGCGAGAAACGGCCGGTCAGCGGCTCGCCGTTGCCCCGCGCAGAAGGCAGAGTGTGCACCGCCGTTGAATAGGCCCGGCCTTCGCTGTCCAGGAATGCGACCTGCTGGGTGCTGCGCGCGCGCACGGCGCCCTGCAGCGCATCGCCATCGCGATAGGACAGGGCCGACGCGTCCACGTCATGACCCTTGGCGGCGCGGATCCAGCCCTTCTGCGACAGCACCACCGTCATCGGCTCGCTCGGCACCAGCTCGGTCTCGTCGATGGCCTGCGCCGCCTGGCGCTGGACCAGCGGCGAGCGGCGCTCGTCGCCGAACTTCTTCGCATCGGCTTGCAGCTCGTCGCGGATCAGCTTCTTCAGCTTGGCCTTGCTGTCGAGGATGCCGATGATCTTCTCGCGTTCCTTGGCCAGCTCGTCCTGCTCGCCGCGGATCTTCATTTCCTCCAGGCGGGCCAGCTGCTTCAGCTTGGTCTCCAGGATGTACTCGGCCTGTTCTTCGGACAGGCCGAAGCGCGCGATCAGTGCGGCCTTCGGTTCGTCCTCGGTACGGATGATATGGATCACCTCGTCCAGGTTGAGGAAGGCCACCAGCAGACCTTCCAGCAGGTGCAGGCGGCGTTCGACCTTCTGCAGGCGATGCTGCAGGCGGCGGGTGACGGTGTTGCTGCGGAACGTCAGCCATTCGCTGAGCAGCATCTTCAGGTTCTTCACCTGCGGACGGCCGTCCAGCCCGATCACGTTGAGGTTGACGCGGTAGCTGCGCTCCAGGTCGGTGGTGGCGAACAGGTGGCCCATCAGCTGCTCGGCATCGACGCGGTTCGAGCGCGGCACCAGCACCACCCGCACCGGGTTGGCGTGGTCGGATTCATCGCGGATGTCTTCCAGCCACGGCAGCTTCTTGGCGCGCATCTGCGCGGCGATCTGCTCGATCACCTTCGAGGGCGATACCTGGAACGGCAGTGCGGTGACCACGATGTTGCCGGCTTCACGGCTGAACGTCGCGCGCGCACGCACGCTGCCGTTGCCGGTCTCGTACAGGGTGCGCAGATCGTTGGCGGCCGTGATGATCTCGGCGCTGGAGGGATAGTCCGGGCCTTTCACGTGCTCGCACAGGTCGCGCACGGTGGCGTCCGGATCGTCCAGCAGGTGCAGCAGCGCACTGACGATCTCGTTGAGGTTGTGCGGCGGCACATCGGTGGCCATGCCCACGGCGATGCCCGTGGTGCCGTTGAGCAGCAGGTGCGGCAGGCGGGCCGGCATCCACGTCGGCTCCTGCAGCGTGCCATCGAAGTTGGGCGCCCAGTCGGTGGTGCCCTGGCCCAGCTCGCCCAGCAGCACTTCGGCGATGGGGGTGAGCTTGGATTCGGTGTAGCGCATCGCCGCGAACGACTTCGGGTCGTCGCTGGAGCCGAAGTTGCCCTGGCCCTCGATCAGCGGATAGCGGTAGGAGAACGGCTGGGCCATCAGCACCAGCGCCTCGTAGCACGCGCTGTCGCCGTGCGGGTGGTATTTACCGATGACGTCACCGACGGTACGTGCGGACTTCTTCGGCTTGGACGCGGCATTCAGCCCCAGCTCGCTCATCGAATAGATGATGCGGCGCTGCACCGGTTTCAGGCCGTCGCCGACGAACGGCAGGGCGCGGTCCAGGACCACGTACATCGAGTAGTCGAGGTAGGCGCGTTCGGCGTACTCGCGCAACGGCAGTTGTTCGAATCCGTGGAACACGGGGCGGGCAAGTTCGGTCATGCGGCGTTGTTACCTATGTCGGGAGGCGGCGACGGCGGTCGCCGCTCGCAATCCTGTGATTATCCGGATGCGGCCGGGGATGCCAAGCCGCGCGCAGGGTCCAGGCCGGTTTCCAGTCCATTCCCGGCCCGCGCCAGGTAGCGCCCGGGCGGCAGGCCGAAATGGCGGCGGAACACGGTGACGAAGGCACTGGCGCTGCTGAAGCCCAGCGCATGGGCGATATCGGCCACGCTGCGGCCATCGGTCAGCTGCCGCAGCGCTTCGGACAGACGGGCCTGCTGGCGCCACTGCGCGAAGCTCAGCGTGGTCTCGTCGCGGAAGTGGCGGGTCAGGCTGCGCGGCGAAAGCCCGGCCCAATGCGCCCATTCGGCCAGGCTGCGCTCGTCGGAGGGATCGGCCAGCAGCTGCGAGGCGATCTTCAGCAGGCGCCGATCGTGCGGCATCGGCAGGTGCATGCGCTGGCGCGGTGCGGTGCGGATCTCATCCAGCAGAACCTCGATGATGTGCTGGTGCTCGGGCGTGGCGACCTGGTCGAGCGACCAGCCGCAGATCCGGTCCGCCAGCGCCTGCGCCAGCCTGGACAGGCCCAGCACGCAGGGGGCGGCGGGAAGGGCAGTGCAGGCCGGCGCGGCCAGCGCCATGCCCCAGCCACGCAGCGGGCCGTCCAGAGCGACCGTGTGAGGTTCCAAGGGCGGCATCCAGCCGGCCGAACCGGGCGCCAGCGACCACGTTCCATGCGAGGTGCGGGTGGTCAGCAGGCCGCGTTCGACGCAGATCAGCTGCGCACGCTGGTGATGGTGCCAGTCGACTTCACGGGCGAGCCCCTGCGGACTGTCGAAGCGGAAACCGACGACCGGCGGGCCATCGTTGCGCTCGAACCAGTCCAGCGCCTCGTTGCGCAGCAACTGCCGGGCCGGGGCGATGTCCCCCTTGTTCATCCTGTCCGATGGCTGGAATGTGTCATTCATTGGCTTGATGGTACTACCGGGCCATCCTGGGGCGCCATTAAGGTAGGCGCCTTCACTGATCCAGCCCGCTGCTGCAACACAGCATTCGATGCCAGATCGAATATTTCCATTGAGAAATATTTTTTTTGGAAGAGAATGCACTCCCATGATCTGTCCTGCAACCACTCCCCCCAGCTTCGGCCTGCTGCTGCGCCAGGTGCGCGACGGCCTGGTCCGCCAGCTTGACGCGTCCATGGCCGAAGAAGACCTGGGCATCGGCTTCACCCACTACATCGGGTTGAAGGTGCTCTCGAACATGGCCCCCTGTACCGCCAACGAACTGGCCCAGGCCATCGACCAGGTACCCAGTGCCGTCACCCGCCTGCTGGACAAGCTGGAAGCCCTGGGCTGCGTTCGCCGCGAGGCACATGCGCAGGACCGCCGTGCGCTGCAGATCGTGCTGACCGATGAAGGCCGCGCACTGTGGGCGCGCTTGAAGCTGCGCGGCGACGCGGTGATGGATTACGCCCTGCGCGATCTGTCCGCCGACGAGCGCACGCTGCTGTTGTCCCTCCTGACCCGAATCCGCGATTCCCTGACGACCCCATGAACCCGATCCCGCATTCCTCATTCCGCCGGTCCGGGCGCGCGCTGCTGCTGTCGGCGCTGGCGCTGGCGCTGGCCGCCTGCGCCAGCAGCCGCGGCCTCGAACCGCAGGCCCGCCTGCTCGATGTGGACAGCCTGCACAGCGAGCGCACCCTGGCCGACACCGATCTCAGTGCCACCGGCTTCCCCGCACAGGACTGGTGGAAGGCATTGGGCGATGCGCAGCTGGACGCGCTGATCGCCGAAGGCCTGGCCGGTCATCCGAGCCTGGACGCCGCCGACGCACGTCTGCGCCAGGCGCAGGCCAAGGTCGGTACCGCACGCGCTGACCGCCTGCCCAGTCTCTCCGTTTCCGGCGGCTACACCGGGCTTCGCCTGCCCGAGTCGATGGCCGGCGACGAGATCGGTGGCCACTACGCAGGCAGCAGCCAGGTCGCTTTCGACTTCAGCTACGGCATCGACCTGTGGGGCGGCAAGCGCGCCGCCTGGGAAGCGGCCGTGGATGGCGCGCATGCCGCCACCGTGGAGGCCCAGGCCGCGCGCCTGAATCTGTCCACCGGCATCGCCCAGGCCTATGCGGACCTTGCTTACGCGTGGCAGCTCGACGATGTCGCCGAGGAAGAACTGACGCGGTCGCAGAAGTCGCTGGAACTGACCCGGCAGCGTCGCCGCGCTGGCATCGACAGCGATCTGCAGGTGCGCCAGGCCGAAGCCCGCGTGCCCGCCGCGCAACAGCAGGTGCAGGCCGCGCAGCAACGCATCGACGCCGCCCGCACCGCATTGGCCGCCCTGGTCGGCAAGGGCCCCGACCGTGGCCTGACGATCGAGCGTCCGCAGCCGTTGAATCCGACGGCCCTGCAGCTGCCAGGCGTGCTGCCCAGCGAGCTGCTCGGCCGTCGTCCTGACATCGTCGCCGCACGCTGGCGCGTGGAAGCGGCCAACAAGCAGATCAAGGTCGCCAGGACGAAGTTCTACCCGAGCCTCAACCTGACCGCGCTGGCCGGCGTGGTGGCGCCGAATGTCGGCGATCTGCTGCAGAGCAGTTCCACCTTCGCCTACATCGGCCCGGCGCTGAGCCTGCCGATCTTCGAAGGCGGCAAGCTGCGCGCCAACCTGGCCGACACCGATGCGCAGTACGACCTGGCGGTGGCCAATTACAACCAGGCGGTGCTTGACGCACTGCGCGACGTGGCCGACCAGGTCAATGCGGTGCGCTCGCTGGCGCAGCAGGCGCAGTCGCAGCAGCAGGCCGTGGACACGGCGCGTGCAGCGTTCGACCTGGCCGGGCAGCGTTACCGCGCCGGCATCGGCAGCTACCTGGATGTGCTGTCCGCACAGTCCACCCTGCTGCAGTCACAACAGCAGCTGGCCAGCCTGCAGTCGCAGCAGGTGCAGACCTCGGTGCGCCTGAGCAAGGCGCTGGGCGGGGGCTTCCAGCCCAGTGATGCCGATCGCGCGCCGCTTGCCTCCCATTCCGATTCCTCGCATTCCTGAAGATCCCCGCCATGAGCCAGACCCAAGACACTGCGGCCCCGGCCGCCTCCAACCGCCGCAGCAACCTGCTGCGGGGCCTGTTCGTCATCGTCGTGCTGCTGCTTGCCGCACTGGCGCTGTGGTATTTCATGTTCGGCCGTTGGTTCGAAGAAACCGACGATGCCTACGTGCAGGGCAACCTCGTACAGATCACCCCGCTGGTGGCAGGCACCGTGGTCGCCATCAATGCCGATGACGGCATGCGCGTGGAGCGTGGCCAGCTGCTGGTGCAGCTGGACCCGGCCGATACGTCCGTGGCCCTGCAGCAGGCTGAAGCCAACCTGGCCAAGACCGTTCGCCAGACCCGTGGCCTGTATCGCAGCGTGGAAGGCGCGCAGGCAGACCTGAATGCCCGTCAGGTGACCCTGAAGCGCGTGCGCGAGGACTTCGCACGCCGCAGGGATCTGGCCGCCACCGGTGCCATCTCCAACGAAGAACTCGCCCATGCCCGCGATGAGCTGGCGGCGGCGGAAGCAGCGGTGGCCGGTTCGCGCGAGACCGTCGAGCGCAACCGTGCGCTGGTCGACGATACGGTGATCGCCACCCAGCCCGACGTGCAGGCGGCCGCCGCGCAGCTGCGCCAGGCCTACCTTAACAATGCCCGCGCCGGCATCGTCGCGCCGGTCACCGGTTATGTGGCCCGTCGCTCGGTGCAGGTGGGCCAGCGTGTGCAGCCGGGTGCCGCACTGATGGCCGTGGTGCCGACCGAGCAGATGTGGGTCGAGGCCAACTTCAAGGAAACCCAGCTGCGCCACATGCGCCTGGGCCAGGAAGTGGAGCTGAAGTCTGACCTGTACGCCGGCGATGTGAAGTACAAGGGCCGCGTGCAGAGCCTGGGTCTGGGGACCGGCTCGGCGTTCTCGCTGCTGCCGGCGCAGAACGCCAGCGGCAACTGGATCAAGATCGTGCAGCGCGTTCCGGTGCGCATCGCCATCGATGCCAAGCAGCTTGCCGAACATCCGTTGCGTATCGGCCTGTCGATGAAGGCCGAGGTGAGCCTGCGCGACCAGAAGGGCGAGGTGCTGCCGAGCGCCCCGGCCAAGGGCACGGTGTTCGACACCGACGTCTATGCCAAGCAGCTGCATGATGCCGACGAGGTGATCCACTCGATCATCCAGGGCAACGTGCCGCAGCAGTCGAAGGTGGGCTGAGGTCGCCATGTCCGCCCAAGCTCCAGCCGCGCCCGGAAGCCCGGGCGCACCGGCGGCGCCGGGTGCGGCCGCCGGGTTTCTGCCGCCGAGCGTGGCCCTGTGCACCGTGGGCCTGGCGATGGCCTCCTTCATGCAGGTGCTCGACACCACCATCGCCAACGTCTCGCTGCCGACCATCGCCGGCAATCTCGGCGCCAGTTCGCAGCAGGCGACGTGGGTCATCACTTCGTTCGCGGTCAGCACGGCCATCGCACTGCCGCTGACCGGCTGGCTCAGCCGCCGTTTCGGCGAGCGCAAGCTGTTCGTCTGGGCCACGCTGGCCTTCGTCATCACCTCGCTGTTGTGTGGCCTGGCGCAGAGCATGGGCATGCTGGTGGTGTCGCGCGCCCTGCAGGGCTTCGTGGCCGGCCCGATGTATCCGATCACGCAGTCGTTGCTGGTCTCGATCTATCCACGCGAGAAACGCGGGCAGGCGTTGGCGCTGCTGGCGATGATCACCGTGGTCGCGCCGATCTGCGGGCCGATCCTCGGGGGCTGGATCACGGACAACTACAGCTGGGAATGGATCTTCCTGATCAACGTGCCGCTGGGCATCTTCGCCGCGCTGGTGGTGGGCAACCAGCTGAAGGGCCGTCCGGAACACGTGGAGAAGCCGAAGATGGACTACGTCGGCCTGATCACGCTGGTGATCGGCGTCGGCGCACTGCAGCTGGTGCTCGACCTGGGCAACGACGAGGACTGGTTCTCCTCCACCCGGATCGTGGTGCTGGCCTGCGTGGCGGTCGTGGCGCTGACGGTGTTCCTGATCTGGGAACTGACCGACAAGGACCCGATCGTCGACCTGAAACTGTTCCGCCACCGCAACTTCCGCGCCGGCACGCTGGCGATGGTGGTGGCCTATGCCGCATTCTTCAGCGTGGCCCTGCTGATTCCGCAGTGGCTGCAGCGCGACATGGGGTACACGGCGATCTGGGCAGGGCTGGCGACGGCGCCCATCGGTGTGCTGCCGGTGATCATGACGCCGTTCGTGGGCAAGTATGCCTCGCGCTTTGACATGCGCATGCTGGCGACCATCGCCTTCGTGTTCCTGTCGATGACCAGCTTCCTGCGCTCGGGCTTCAATCTGCAGGTGGACTTCCAGCACGTGGCCGGCGTGCAGCTGATCATGGGCATCGGCGTGGCGCTGTTCTTCATGCCGGTGCTGCAGATCCTGCTGTCGGATCTGGATGGTCGCGAAATTGCCGCGGGTTCGGGCCTGGCCACGTTCCTGCGCACGCTGGGCGGCAGCTTTGCAGCATCGCTGACCACCTGGCTGTGGGCACGTCGCACGCAGGTGCACCACGCCGATCTGACCGAACACATTTCGGCCTATCAGCCGGGCATGCAGGACCAGGTTGCGGCGATGGGGCAGGGTGACCTGCAGCATGGTGCAGCGGTGCTCAACACCATGATCAACCACCAGGCATCGCAGATGGGCTTCAACGACATCTTCTTCCTGCTGGGCTGGATCTTCCTGGCCATCATCACCTTCCTGTGGCTGGCCAAGCCGCCGTTCGGTGCCGGTGCCGGTGCAGCGGCCGGTGGCGGGCACTGAAACTGCCCGCAAACACGGCGCTGTATGTCGACCCCGCCGCAAGGCGGGGTTTTTGTCTGTGGTGAGTTCTGCCAGGCGGCGTTCGCGCAACGCGCGGAAGGCGTCGCCATTGCGTTGACGCTGCGGATTCCGGAAACGAAAAAACCCGCTTTCGCGGGTTTCATCATCATGAGTCGTGGTGCCCAGGAGAGGACTCGAACCTCCACGGTTTTACCCGCTAGTACCTGAAACTAGTGCGTCTACCAATTCCGCCACCTGGGCGACTCAGGAGGGGAATTCTGCGGTACGGCATCGGATGTGTCAACACCATTTCATGCTTTTTTCTCCGCTTCCACGCCGAGGTGCAGCAGCAGGCTGCGCATCGCTGTCGACAGCCGTGTCCAGTCGGCGAAGCAGGCACACAGGCGGCGCTGTGCCCACGCATCCGCGAGGGGCACCGCCAGCGCCTGTGTCGCGCGGCGGTGCTGGCGGGCGATGGTGCGCGGCACGATACCCACGCCGATGCCGTGACCTACCATGATGCACACGCCTTCGAAGGTCTTCATGCGGATGCGCACGTCCAACCGACGGCCGATGTCGCGTGCCTGCGCTTCGATGTAGGTCTGCAGCGCATTGCCATCGGCCAGCGCGACGAAGGTTTCGCTGGCCACATCGGCGAAGGCCAGCGTGCGACGGGCCGCGAAACGATGGCCTGCGGGCAGCAGCATCACAAGGGGATCCTCGGCAACGACATGGCGTTGCAGGCCGGTTGCCTCGACCGCATCACTGATGATTCCCGCTTCGGCCTGGCCAGCGGTCAGGGCGCGGACCACTTCAGGGCTGGTGCGTTCGTGCAGTTCGACGTGCAGGCGTGGGCGTTCGGCCAGCCAGGGAGCCAACCGGGAGGGCAGGTAGCTGGTCAGTGCGGCGGTGTTGGCATACAGGTGCAGGGTGCCGCGCGCGCCCTTCGCGAAGGCCTGCAGTTCGCCACGCAGCTGTGCCTGTTGATGCAGGATCTGGCGCGCGTGGTGGGCGAGGGCGGCACCGGCTTCG
Organism: Stenotrophomonas sp. GD04145; assembly: GCF_029835135.1. Taxonomy (NCBI): domain Bacteria; kingdom Pseudomonadati; phylum Pseudomonadota; class Gammaproteobacteria; order Lysobacterales; family Lysobacteraceae; genus Stenotrophomonas; species Stenotrophomonas sp. GD04145. Next base: position 112,964 of record NZ_JAODZG010000005.1, read on the forward strand.
GTCAGGCTCACGCCGCGCGGGTGACGCACCAGCAGCGCGGTGCCCGCGTCGTTCTCGATCGCCCGCAGGCGTTCGCTGGCAGAGCCCAGCGCCAGGTTTGCCTGCGCGGCGCCTGCGGTGATGCTGCCTGCGTCGGCCACGGCCAGGAACAGGCGCAGGTCGGCGATGTCCATCCGCATGTCACGGCCCTCGTTGCGTGCCGCCTGCCTTCGGGTCAGCCGAAGGGTGAGGCGCATAAGCCGCATTGTGCGCGGAAGGCGCGCCGGTTCCAATGACGGCATGAGCGAGACGACATTCTTCTATGGTCTGCTGGTTGCCGTGTTCATGCTGGCGGGGGTGGTCAAGGGCGTGACCGGCATGGGCCTGCCGACCGTGGCGATGGGCCTGCTGGGAGGGGCGCTGTCGCCGGTGGCGGCGGCGTCGATGCTGTTCATTCCGACCTTCGTCACCAACGCATGGCAACTGCTGGCCGGGCCATCACTGGGGCCGATCGTGCGACGCCTGTGGCCGATGATGCTGGCCGTGGTGGTGGTGACCCTGGGCGCGGCGACGTTGCTGGTGCGGGTCGACCGCACGTGGTCGCGCGTGGCGCTGGGCGTGGCGCTGGTGGTGTATGCGCTGTACGCCTTGGTTGCGCCGGTATTCCGTGTGCCGCAGCGGCGTGAGCGCTGGCTGGGCCCGCTGGTGGGGGCGATGTCCGGCGTGGTGACCGGGGCGACCGGAGTGTTCGTGATGCCGGCGGTGCCGTACCTGCAGTCGCTGGGGCTGCAACGCGAAGAGCTGGTGCAGGCGCTGGGCTTGGCGTTCACGGTGTCGACCCTCTCGTTGACGGGCGGGCTGGTGCTGCACGGCGCATTCGGTGTGCAGCAGCTGGGATTGAGCGCGCTGGCGGTGTTGCCGGCGCTGGCGGGCATGTGGCTGGGGCAGGTGATCCGGCAGCGGATCAGTGCGCGGGTGTTCCGCGTGTGCTTCCTGGGCTTCCTGCTGCTGCTGGGCCTGGAGCTGGTGCTGCGACCGCTGTTCTGATCCCGTTGGCTGGCGCCCGGACATGAAAAAACCCGCTTTCGCGGGTTTTTCTCAGTCTCGACGTGGTGCCCAGGAGAGGACTCGAACCTCCACGGTTTTACCCGCTAGTACCTGAAACTAGTGCGTCTACCAATTCCGCCACCTGGGCGTCGAGGAGCGAGATTATGGGGTGCCGTGACGGGGGTGTCAACACCCTTGTGAACGCCCGGCCACGCTGCGGAACGACGGCAGGAAACGCGGGCAAAAAAAATCCCCGCCGAGGCGAGGAGATTTTTCGTTGGTGCCCAGGAGAGGACTCGAACCTCCACGGTTTTACCCGCTAGTACCTGAAACTAGTGCGTCTACCAATTCCGCCACCTGGGCGTTCCAGAGGCGCAATTGTGAAGATGAATCCGCAGGCTGTCAACGACTTCGCGGAGTTTTTTCACGTGGCGCCTGCAAGCGGGTCGCTGACCGGTTCTGCACGCCGTCAGCGGCTACCATGGAGGGCGATGACTACCAAAAAACCAAGCAAGGGCGGGAGCAAGTCCCGCAGCCAGGCCCCGAAGAAGGGCGCCAAGACGGGCGCAGCCCGTACCTCCCAGCCGGGCAAGCCACTGCCGGGCTGGTTCCCGGAACTGGGTGGTGGCGGCGCACCGCCGCGCGGTCGCCCGGGCCGTGGCGGCGACGCCCCGGGACCGGCGCCGGGCCGCAAGCTGCCGCCGGCCGGCAAGGTGATCGAGGATCCCTACGCGTCCCGCGAAGCCGAGAAGTACGAACAGCCCATCGCCAGCCGCGAGGCCATTCTGGCCCTGCTGGAGCGCTGCGAAGGGCCGCAGACTGCCGAGGAGCTGGGTGCCCGCCTGGGCCTGACCGCGCCGGACCGGGCCGAAGCGCTGTCGCGCCGGCTGGGTGCGATGGTCCGTGATGGCCAGCTGGTGCAGAACCGCCGTGGAGGTTTCGCGCCGGTGCAGGCGCTGAGCCTGGTCACCGGTGTGGTGATCGCCAATCCGGAAGGATTCGGGTTCCTGCGCCCGGTCGAGGGCGGTGACGACCTGTTCCTGCCGCCCTATGAAATGCGCAAGGTGATGCACGGCGACAAGGTGCTGGCGCGTGTCACCGGCATCGATCATCGCGGCCGCCGCGAAGGCAGCATCGCCCGCGTGCTCGAGCGCGGCATGACCCGTCTGATCGGTCGCTTCAGCATCGAGATGGGCATCAATTACGTGGTGCCTGATGACAAGCGCGTGCAGCGCAACGTGCAGGTGCCGCCTGATCAGACCGGAGGTGCGCGTGATGGCCAGCTGGTGGTCTGCGAGCTGACGCAGGCGCCGGACAGCCGCCGTCCGCCGATCGGCCGCATCATCGCGGTACTGGGTGACAAGCTGACCGCCTCGCTGGTGGTGGAGACTGCCATCCACGGCCACGAGCTGCCGTTCGAGTTTCCGCAGGAGGTGCTGGACGAGGCCGCCGCGGTGCCGCTGGTGGTCGAGCCGGCGATGATCGGCGACCGCGTCGACCTGCGTCGCACGCCGCTGGTGACCATCGATGGCGAGGATGCCAAGGACTTCGACGATGCGGTGTATTGCGAGCCGAACGCGGAGGGATTCCGTCTGGTGGTGGCCATCGCCGATGTCTCCAACTATGTGCGTCCGGGCACGCCGCTGGATGAGGAGGCGCAGAAGCGCGCTACCTCGGTGTACTTCCCGGGCTTCGTCGTACCGATGCTGCCGGAGACCCTGTCCAACGGTATCTGCTCGCTGATGCCCAAGGTCGACCGCATGTGCTTCGTCTGCGACATGCAGATCGACCGCGATGGCCAGGTCGTCCACTCGCGCTTCTACGAAGCGGTGATGAATTCGCACGCACGTCTGACCTATACCCAGGTGTGGCAGGCCGTGGGCGAGGACGATGCCGGCGCGAAGGCCGTCATCGGCGATCTGCTGCCCCAGGTGCAGCGCCTGCACCAGCTGTACAAGGTGCTGGCCAAGGCACGTGCAAAGCGCGGGGCCATCGAGTTCGAGAGCAGTGAAGTGCGCTTCGTGCTGGACAATCGTGGCGAAGTCACCCAGGCCGGCATGCTGGTGCGCAACGACGCGCACAAGCTGATCGAGGAATGCATGATCGCCGCCAACGTGGAGGCGGCCAAGTACCTGCTGTCGCGCCATGTGCCAGCGCCGTACCGCGTCCACGAGAAGCCGCCGGAGACCAAGTACGCCGACCTGCTGGAATTCCTCAAGGAGTTCAAGCTGAGCCTGCCGCCGTGGTCGAAGGTGCGCCCCGGTGACTACACCAAGCTGTTGAAGAAGATCCGCGACCGTCCCGATGCCACCCTGCTGGAGTCGGTGCTGCTGCGCAGCCAGAGCCTGGCCGTCTACAGTCCTGACAACCACGGTCACTTCGGGCTCGCGCTGGAGGCGTACGCGCACTTCACTTCGCCGATCCGCCGCTATCCCGATCTGCTGGTGCATCGCGCGATCAAGCATGCGTTGTCGGGCAAGCCGCTGGACAAGTTCACCTACACCGCACGCGAGATGGCAGCGCTGGCGCTGCAGTGCTCCGAGCGCGAGCGCCGCGCTGACGAGGCCGAACGCGAGGTCGACGAGCGTTACCGGGCCGCATGGATGGAGAAGCATGTCGGCGGCCAGTTCGATGGCGTGATCAGTGGCGTGACCAGCTTCGGTCTGTTCGTGGAACTGGACGATTCCAAGGTGCAGGGCCTGGTCCATGTCACCCAGCTGCCGCAGGACTATTACAAGTTCGATGCGACCCGCAAGACACTGACCGGTGAACGTCGTGGCAGCAGCTACCGGCTGGGTGACCGCGTGCGCATCCTCGTACTGAAGGCCAGCATGGAAGAGCGCAAGATCGACTTCCGGCTGGTCGAACACAAGGGCGAGGAAGAAGAGGCAGGACTGTCGCCGCTGCCCGAACGCGGCAAACCGACCAAGCGCAGGAAAGAGAAGTACTGATCCGTAGAGCCCGTTCCGGAGGAAAGCAGCATGCAGGGCCAACCCGAGTACAGCGGCGGCTGCCAGTGCGGTGCCATCCGCTTCCAGGTGCGCGGTGAGCTGGCCGACAGCTCGATCTGCCACTGCCGGATGTGCCAGAAGGCCTTTGGCGCGTATTACGCGCCTTTGGTCTCGGTGCGCGGCGTGCAGTTCAGCTGGACCCGCGGCCAGCCGCGCTATTTCCGGTCCTCCAATGTGGTCCGGCGCGGTTTCTGTGGTGACTGCGGCACGCCGCTGACCTATGAAGCCCCCGACGGCATGGCCGTGGCGGCGGGGGCGTTTGACCAGCCGGAACGGTTGCCGCCGACGATCCAGTACGGCGTCGAGCGCAAGCTGCCTTTCGTCGATGCCCTGGGCACCCTGCCGGCACGCCGCACGGAGGAGGACGTGGCGGCGCTGGACTTCCTGGCTGCGATCGTTTCCCACCAGCATCCCGACCACGACACGCCACACTGGCCGCCGCGCAGCCGTTCAGCCGAAGGGTAAACGGCGGGTAGCGCCGGGCCCTGCCCGGCGAGCGCGAAGCGCGGCCCTCGCCGATGCTCTACCATAGCCACCCCCTTTCCGGTCCCGCCCGCATGAGCAAGAACAGCCAGTGGATCGTCGGCGTCAACGCCGTCGCCTCCTCCATCGAGAACGACGCCGAGAACGTCCGCGAAGTGCTGGTCGAGGCCGGTGCGAAGAATCCGCGCCTGACCGAAATCGAAGAGAACGCGCGCCGCAAGGGCATCGATGTCCGCCGGGTCACCGCGCAGGCGCTGGACGGCGTTGGCGGTGCGGTCCGCCATCAGGGCGTGGCCGCGCGCTATGCCGCTGCGCGCACCTACAGCGAGAATGAACTGGAAGGCCTGGTCACTGCCGCTGAAGGCAGGGCCCTGCTGCTGGTGCTGGATGAGGTGCAGGACCCGCACAACCTGGGCGCCTGCCTGCGTTCGGCCGCGGCGGCCGGTGCCACTGCGGTGATCATTCCCAAGGACAAGTCGGCGACGGTGAATGCTACCGTGCGCAAGACCTCGGCCGGCGCCGCCGACCGTATCCCGGTGGTGGCCGTGACCAACCTGTCGCGCTGCCTGAAGGATCTGCAGAAGCAGGGCGTGTGGATCTACGGCCTGGCCGGTGAAGCGACCGCGTCGCTGTACGATCTGGACCTGAAGGGCAACATCGCCCTGGTGCTGGGGGGTGAAGCCGACGGCCTGCGCCGCCTGACCCGCGAGAACTGCGATGGACTGGTCAAGATCCCGATGCCGGGCGAGATCGAGAGCCTGAACGTATCGGTCGCCGCGGGTGTCAGCCTGTTCGAGGCCGTGCGCCAGCGCGGCTGATCGTCCCGTGGTAGCGCCGGGCCATGCCCGGCGGATCCAGTCCGACCACGCTCATGGCGTGCCGCGCTCCACGCCGCCGGGCATGGCCCGGCGCTACCCCGCGCTGCCGCCCAGCGCCTTGAACAGCGTCACATCGTTGGTCAACTGGCTCTGCCGGACGCGGGCCAGTGACAACTCCGCATCGCGCCGGGTCTGCTGGGCTTCCAGCCAGGTCCGCAGGTCGGTGGCACCCACGCGGTAGCGCACTTCCTGCATGCGTTCCACTTCCACCGCCTCGTCATACGAGGCCTGCGACGCCGCCACCTGGCGCGCCAGCTGCTCGCGTGCCGACAGCGCGTTGTCCACTTCCGACAGGGCGGTGTACAGCGTCTTGCGGAACCCGGTCGCGGCGATCTGGTAGTTGGTACCGGCCACGTCGGTATCCAGCTGTGCGCGCTGCAGGTTGAGGAAGGGCAGGGACAGGCCGGCACCGAGCGTGGCCACCGGATTGCGCAGGACATCGCCCAGCGAGGTCGCGCTGGAACCGAGGCTGCCGGTCAGGCTCAACGCAGGGTAGTACTGGGTGGCGGTGACCTTGATCGTCTTCAGGCTGTTGCGCAGCCGCAGCTCGGCCGCGCGCAGGTCGGGACGGCGAGCGAGCAGGTCCGCCGGCAGGCCTTCAGCGATGGCAGGGCTGCGTGCCTGCTGCAGGTTCTGCGGCTCGTCCTGTTGGGGCCACGGGGTGCCGTCGAGCAGCACGGTCAGCGCATTGCGCACTTCCACGCGCTGCTGTTCCAGCGCACTCTGCGCAGCGCGCTGCGACTGCAGGTTCTGCAGGGCCTGGCGTACTTCCAGGCGCGAAACCGCACCGGCGTCGAAACGGGCCTGGACCAGTTCGCGGGTGCGTTCCAGCCGCTCCAGGTTGGCCTGGCCGGTGCTGATCGACTGGTTGAGATACGCCAACGCCCAGTACTGGCTGATGGCATCGCCGATCACCAGCAGGGCGGTGTTCTGTCGATCTTCCTCGGTGGCTTCAGCCTCCCAGCGTGCGATGTCGCGCTGGGTCCTGAGCCGGCCCCACAGATCGACTTCCCAGGCCAGCGAAACGCCGGTGGAATAGCTGCGGCGCCAGTCGTCGGCCTGGTCGGTGGCACGGCTGCCGCTGCCACTGACGCCCGACGAGGACGGCTGTGGCCAAAGCGCGTTGCTGGTCAGTCCGGCCTGCAGGCGGGAACGCTGCACGGCCAGGCCGGCGGCGGCAAGGTCACTGTTGGCGGCCAGCGCCCGGGCTACCAGCCGGTCCAGACGTTCATCGCCGAAACCGCTCCACCAGACATCCTCTCGGATGTCGCGGGCAGGCGTATCCAGGCTGCTGCGCGGAGCGTCCACCGGTGCGTTGAGTGCGGCATCGCCACGCCCATAAGCAGCAGCCACGTCGGGATCGGCAACCGGATAACGGCCGACCGAGGCACAGCCGGACAGGGCAATCAGTACGGCGCCGGCCAGCAGCAGGCGCGAGGGAGCAGGAAAGGGGAGCATGGGCATCGTCTTCATTCGCGGGCCAGGGCCTCCACCGGGTCGAGCTGCGCGGCATTGCGCGCGGGAAGGAAGCCGAAGCCCACGCCGATCAGGGTGGAACAGGCAAATGCGGCGATGATCGAAGCGGTGGAGAACAGCACCTGGAAGTCGCTGGCGAAACGTCCGATCATCGAGCCCAGCAGCAGCGCCAGGCCGACGCCGAGCAGGCCTCCGAGCAGGCACACCAGCACCGCCTCGATCAGGAACTGCTGGCGGATGTCACTCTGCCGCGCACCCACGGCCATGCGCACACCGATCTCGCGGGTCCGCTCGGTGACCGAGACCAGCATGATGTTCATCACGCCGATGCCTCCAACCAGCAGTGCGATGGCGGCGATCGCGCCGATCAGCAGGGTCATCGTGCGTGTGGTCTGCTCGATGGTCTCGCGGATTTCGGCGCTGTTGCTGAGGAAGAAATCCTCGGTACCATGGCGCATCGTCAGCAGGCGGGTGATCGCCTCCTGCGCGGCGTCCATCGGCGTGGCGTCATCCACGCGCACGGTGATGCTGGAGACGTGACTCTGGCCCAGCATGCGTGACATCACGGTCGTGTACGGCACCCAGATGCTGAGACTGGTGCTGCCACCAAAGCCGAAGCTCTGCCGTTTGGCGACACCGACCACCCGCACCGGCACGTTGCCGAGCAGGATGACCTGGCCGACAGGATCGACGCCGGGGAAGAACTGGGTCTGGGTGTTCTCGTCGATGATCGCGACCTGGGCCAGCCCTCGTACCGCATCGGCATCGAAGAAGCTGCCACTGAGCAGGGTCACGCCCTTTACCCGGAAGAACTGCTCGCCAACGCCGCTGACCTGGGCGGTGGAGGACTGGTTGCGGTAACGCGCGGTGACCGAGGTCGACACGCTGGGCGTGGCGCTGTCCACGTAGCTCTGCCGTGAGAGCGCATCGGCATCGCTGGCCTTGAGCGTCTGCACACGTGCAGAGCGCATGTCGCCAAAACCGCGGCCGGGATACACATCGATGGTGTTGGTTCCCAGCGCGCTGATGTTCTGCAGGATCTGCTGCTGCGAGCCGTTGCCGAGCGCGACCACCGAGACCACCGAAGCAATGCCGATGATGATGCCGAGCATGGTCAGGAACGTGCGCAGGCGATGCGCGTTCATCGCCAGCAGGGCCATGCGGAACGCTTCGGTGAAGCGGTCGCGCGCTGCGCGCCAGCTGTTGCCGTGGGCAACACCGGTGCTGGCCTCGCGTCGCGCGCGATAGGACGGCGCATCAGGATTGGCGCGGTCGGCGATGATCTCGCCATCGCGGATCTCGATGATGCGCTGGGCATGCTCGGCCACGCTCATGTCGTGGGTGACGATGATGATGGTATGTCCCTCGGCATGCAGCTCGCCCAGGATCGCCATCACCTCTTCGCCGGATTTCGTATCCAGGGCGCCGGTGGGTTCATCGGCCAGGATCACCTCCCCGCCGTTCATCAGTGCACGCGCGATCGACACGCGCTGCTGCTGGCCACCGGACAGCTGGCCCGGCTTGTGATGCATGCGATCGCCCAGCCCGAGCCGTTGCAGCAGCTGCTCGGCCCGCGCGTTGCGTACCGGGCCGGGGCTGCCCGCGTATACCGCCGGCACTTCCACGTTGCCGCGTGCATCCAGGTCACCGAGCAGGTGGTAGCGCTGGAAGATGAAGCCGAAATGCCCGCGCCGCAGTTCGGCCAGCTCGTCCGGCTGCATCCGGCCGGTTTCTCGGCCGGCCACCTGGTAGCTGCCCCGGGTGGGGCGATCCAGGCAGCCGAGGATGTTCATCAGGGTGGACTTGCCCGAACCGGACTGGCCGACGATGGCGACCATTTCGCCAGCGTGGATGTCCAGGTTGACGTCGCGCAGCACGGCAATGACGTCGTCGCCGGCCGGGAACTCGCGTCGCAGGTCACGCAGGCGCAGCAGCGGCGCCGTCGTGCTCATCGGCGCGGGCCCATGCCCGGGCCGCCGACGCGCATCTGCATGCCTCCCCGGTTGCCGCCGCCCGCAGACGCTGCTGCGGCGCTGGCCTCGCCGACCACCACGCGTTCGCCCTCCTGCAGGCCTGAAAGGATTTCAGCTGACGCACCATTGTTGATGCCGACCTTGACCTTGCGCGGTTGTGGCTGGCCCCGATCATCCACCACCCGCACCACGCGCTCGCCGTCGCGGGTCTTCGGCCCCAGTGCCACCGCCGGTACCATCAGCACGCCCTTGGCCTGCTTGAGCAGGACCGACACCTGCGCGGTCATGTCGATGCGCAGGGTGCCGTCCGGGTTCTCCACGTCGAACAGGGCGTTGTAGTACACCGCGCTGCTGGAGCTGGAACTGGAAGAGCTGCTGGAGCTGGACGAGCTTTCATTGGCAATCGATGCCGGTGCCGGATTGATCTGCCGCAGCGTGGCGTGATACTTCCGGTCCGGGTCGCCCAGCGTCGTGAAGTACACCGGCATGCCGGCCTTGATCTTCACAACGTCCGCCTCGGACACCTCGGCATTGACCGTCACCACGTCCAGGCGCGCCAGCATGACGATGGTCGGCGCGGTCTGGTTGGCGTTCACCGTGCGGCCTTCCTCGGCCACCACGGCGACCACGGTGCCGTCCATCGGCGCGGTGATCCGGGTGTAGGCCAGGTTGGCCCGGGCGGTGCCCAGCTCGGTTTCGCGACCCTTGATCTGTGCCTCGTAGGACTGCAGCTGGGCGCGCGCGGTTTTCAGCTGTGCTTCGGCGGCATCGTACTCCTGGCGGGAGGTGGCCTCGGCGGCCAGCATCTGCTGCTGGCGTGCGAATTCCAGCTCGGCCTGGCGCAGTGTCGCCTGCTGCACCGCCCGCTGCGCGATCACCTGGTCCAGCGAGGCCTGTGCGTTGAGCACCTGGTTCTGCTGGGTGGTGGCGTCGATCTCGGCGATCAGGTCGCCTTCCTTCACCGTATCGCCCAGCTGCACCTTCAGCGATTTGATCTGGCCGGAGGCCTGCGCACCTACGCTGACCAGCTTGTAGGCGTCGATCACGCCGGTCGCCTCGACGGTCTGTTCGATGTCGCCACGGCCTACGGGGGTGGTGGCCAGGGCCGGAGCGGCCGGCTTGCGCAGCAGCCACCAGGCGGCCACGGCAGCGATCAGGACGAGCAGGGCGGCCAGCATCAGGCGGCCCCGGCGGGTTGCGGGCAACAGGCGGCGGATCACGTGGTGGCTTCACTCTCGGTGCCGCGATGGCGGCGATGGTGGGCATTGTGAAGACCGGGCGATCAACCGCTCAATCCTCAGGGTGTGTCTGTGTGTAACACTGTCGGCGAAAGCGCGTATCGACAGGTATCCGGCCCGCGGGTGGATACAGTGGTACGCATTGGCCAGGATGCGGTTCAGCTCCCGACACGGGATGATCCGCGACATGGAGACTGAAAACCCGATGCATCGACTGCTGATCGTCGACGACGACAACGACATCCGCACCCTGCTGGCCGAGCAGCTCGGCCGCGCCGGCTACCAGGTCAGCACGGCGGCCGACGGCACCAGCATGCGCCAGCTGCTGGAGCGCGAACACGTGGACCTGATCGTGCTCGACCTCAACCTGCCGCGCGAGGATGGCCTGACCCTGTGCCGTGACCTGCGGGCACGCTCGAACACGCCGGTGATCATGCTGACCGCCCGCGCGGAACCGATCGATCGCGTGCTGGGCCTGGAAATGGGCGCCGATGACTATCTGGCCAAGCCGTTCGAGCCGCGCGAGCTGCTGGCGCGCATCCGCAACGTGCTGCGCCGTACCGAAGCCCTGCCGGCCAATCTGGAGCCACTGGCGGTGCGCCGTGCACGATTCTCGCGCTGGGTGTTCGATCTGGAGCACCGCCACCTGGTCGATCCGGACGGGCGCGTGGTGGTGCTGTCCGGCGCGGAGTTCCGCCTGCTGCGGGTGTTCATCGCACATGCCAACAAGGTCCTGTCGCGCGAGCAGCTGGTCGCGCTCAGCAGCGGCCGTAACTATGAGGCGCAGGATCGCGCGATCGACCTGCAGGTCAGCCGCCTGCGCAACAAGCTGGGTGACGATGGTGGTCCCGACGGGCTGATCAAGACCGTGCGCAACGAAGGCTATGTCCTCGCCTCGGCCGTCAACCTGGAATAAGCCGCGATGAATCGCCTGCGCCACTTTCTGTCCTCGATGGTCGGGCGGCTGTTCGTGATCCTGCTGCTGGGCATGTCGGTGGCGGCGATCGGCGCGACCATGCTGGCCACCTCCAAGCGGCAGCAGGAGTTCGAGCGGCAGAACCTCAACCGCATCGCCGATCGCCTGCAGGGCTACGTCAATCTGCTCGACGGCAATCCCGAGCTGCGCGAGCGCCTGCTGGAAGTGGGCGGGCCGAGCGTGCGCGCGCTGCAGTCCGGTGCGCGCGTGGGACGTGCCGATGCTGCGCTGATGGAAGTGCTGGAGGACCGCCCGGGCCCGGTCGCGCGGGCGCAGGTGCACTTCACTTCGTTCCGCTCCTGCATTCCCAGGCTGCAGGAACTGCTGCCACCGCCGCCGCCCGGCTACCGCAAGCATCCTCGCGAGCGCGATCCGGCGTTCATCCCGCCCAAATGCCGCGCGGTGGACGTCACCCTCAACGACGGTACGTTGCTGAAGCTGGCACTGGATTCCCCGGCGGTGGCCCACAACGGCATCCTGGCCGTGGACCCGCTGTTCCTGACCCTGCTTGTGCTGGCCATCGCGGTACTGGCCTACATCGTGGCCCGCATGGCCAGCGCACCGCTGCAGGAGCTGGCCGCCGCCGCCGAGGATCTTGGCGACGACCTGCAGCGCGATCCGCTGCCGCTGCGCGGCCCGCGTGAAGTACAGCGCGCCGCCGAGGCCTTCAATGCCATGCAACACCGCCTGCAGCGACACCTGGCCGAGCGTACGCAGATGCTGGCGGCGATCACCCACGATCTGCAGACACCGCTGACCCGCCTGCGCCTGCGGCTGGAGAACGTGACCGATGAGGCGCTGCGCGAGCGCCTGATCGGCGATCTGGCTGCGATGCAGGCACTGGTCCGCGAGGGCCTGGAGCTGGCCCGAAGTGCCGAGAGCGCCGAGCAGCGCGCTGCACTGGACCTGGATTCGCTGCTGGAGAGCATCGTCGAGGACACCGCAGAAGGTGGGGCCGATGTCGTCTTCGAGGGCAGGAGCGATGCGGTGCTGATGCTGCGGCCACTGGCGATGCACCGCCTGTTCTCGAACCTGGTGGACAACGCGGTGATGTACGGCCAGCGCGTGCGGGTGCGCATCGAGCGGGGCGGCGGCAGCATCACCGTGGTGGTGGCCGATGATGGCCCCGGCCTGGCCGACGACCAGCTGGAAGCCGTGTTCGACCCGTTCGTGCGGGTGGAGACCTCGCGTTCGCGCGAAACCGGTGGGGCCGGGCTGGGCCTGACCATTGCGCGCGCGCTGGCCGAGAAGGACGGCGCGCGGCTGTGGCTGCGCAACCGTGCCGAGGGCGGACTGGAAGCCGTGGTGCAATGGCCAGCCAGTGCACAGGTGGTGGCGCCGGGCCGGGCAGGCTGAGCAGACGCGGTGGGGGCTGCGTTCCGGCAGGCCCCACGCAAAACTGACGCGATAGCCCCGCCTGCAGCACGACAGGGCGAATGCGTCACCCACGGTAATTGCCTGCGCTGCAATGCTTTGCACAGGCAGTCAGGGCAATTGCGTCAGCGTTGATTTGCCTGCGCTGAGCGTGGCCCTTCACCTGAAGCCATCGAAGTTCCTTGCGGATGGCAGATGGCACGGATGTGGATCGTGGTGGGCGACGCCACCACGGGCGGCGGGCGGGTGCTGACCGGATCGTCGAATACGGATATCGAAGGCAAGGCCGTCGCCTGCGTGGGCGACAAGGCAACGTGCCCGAAGCATGGCGGCGCGTTCGAGATCGTCACCGGTGACCCGACGCTGATCCTCGATGGCAAGCCGATCGCGCGCGAAGGCGATTCGCTGGCCTGTGGCTGCAGGTTGCTCGGAGGTGCTCAGTCGCTGGTGTATGTGGTTGACGGCGGAGGCGGTGGCGGTGCGTCGGTCTCCGCGGCGCCTGCCGCGCCGGCAGCAGTGAACCTGTGGAACGCCACGCCGCCGCCCAGCGGTTTCGTTGCCCGCGATGCGGTCGCTACGCGCGAGGTCGTGCTGCATTGCCACTACGGCGACCTGGACTGCACGCCCGCGCGCGGTGTCAGTTACCGGGCGACCCTGTCCGATGGCCGCGTGCTCAGCGGCCATCTCGATGACGAAGGTCGTGCACGCCTGCCGCAGGTAAGCGTGGGGCCGGTGCAGGTGATCTACCAGCACGAGGCCGACAGCACCGACTCGGCCGAGATCGAGGCCTGCCGCCAACGCCTTCGCGCGGCCCTGCAGCGCATCGTGCAGCAGACCCGGCAGGATTTTGCTGCGGACTGGCGGCAATGGAACAGTGCCAGCGCTGCGCATCAGGCCTTCCTGATGGAACTGAACCGCATCGAAGGCCAAGCCAGAGGCGCATGGGACTGGGCCAGCGGCAGCGTGGAAGCGGTGTGGCAACTGGCGGTGCTGCGCTTCAAGGCCGATGCGGAACTGCGCGAACTGAGCGGACTGCTGCTGACGGGCGACTGGGACGGGCTGGATGCACGCATCGCGGGGCATCGTGCAGCAGGCGAGCAGGTGCTGGACAAGGCCAGTGCGATCAAGGAGCAGCTGATCCTGCTGTTCGACGACGGCCCGACCTGGCAGCTGTTGGCGGCGTTCCCCGCGGACTGGGCGAAGGCGGTGCCGCCAGACGAGCTGCAGGAGCTGACCCAGCGCTACGGCAGCCAGTTTGCGCTCGATGTCGTGATCAGCGTGCTGCTGGGCGCGTTCAGCGCAGGCACGGCCGGAACCGCCTATGGCGGCGCAACCTGGGCGGCCCGGATCGGGCGGTTGGGGAAGCGTCTGGCAGCGCTGCTGGACGAGCTGGGCGAGGCGTTCACGGCACTGGCGCGGGCATTGCGCTCGCGCAAGCGTCGGCACACGGGAAGCCGGGCGCCGGATGCCGATGGGGTGGTGGAAACCCGGCTGCCGCGCACGCGCGCCGCAGGTGCCGCGTTCGGTGAGGCGAGGGCGCATCAGGCGATGCTGGACAAGGGCCTGACGCCAGTGGGAAAGACCGATGGCGTGTATCGTCCGGGAGAGAATGGCATCGATGGGGTCTACAGCCACCCGGATCCGCCGCCCGACTATGTGATCACCGAAGCGAAGTACAACACGGGCCGGTTGGGTGGACCGTACAGGGACGGTACGCGGCAGATGGATGATGAGTGGGTGAGGAAGCGATTGGACAACAAGGTGGGAGGCCGGAAGGCTGACTCGATCAGAGAAGCGATGAGGCAAGGACGTGTAGAGAAGGTTCTTGTCAGGTCAGCGGAAGATGGAATATTAGTGATGAAAAAAATCGGCGACACTGGTTCTTTGATCGGCCCGTGGGGCGATGGCGCATGAGTGCGCAGCGTGACACCCGGATGCTGGAGCCGTACTTCACGGATTGGATTGATTATGACTCCGTGGAGGTGGCGCGTATTGATCATTCAATCGCGACTCGAGCCTATCCTCCCAAGGGATGTGTTCTCGGCGCGTCGGATGTGTCCGGTCGCATCCTTCGTCGGTTGGTCATGCGATTCTCAAGGGGCGACGCTATTGTTTTGCTTCATGATGAGCTGAACCAGCTGCTTGTTTCGCGTGCGCAGCTTCTGCATCAGTGTGATCAATTGCCTTTGGAGGACCAGAACTATCGTGCACAGTTCGAGGATCTTCGTGAAGATCACTACGTCGATCACCTCTGGTGGCTGGCGATCGCGGTCAGCGCCGGTATGGGTTCGACCTACCTTGCGAAGGCCCTAACGCTGATTGGGAATGCGGGAAAGGATCGACTCCTTGACGAAATCGCGATACTGCTGGTTGAAGACGGAAGAGTTCCGGGGAGGCAGGTGCTGTATCGCCAGTACCTCCCGCTCATGGAAGCAATCGCCTCACCCTCGGACCGGCCCGGGCTCGTAAAGAAATTCCTGGACGGCTGGTATGCAGGCAGCCGCAACGTGTACTGGCACGGGAATCACCGTGACGACGACAGCGGCTACATGGGCTACTGGGCCTTCGAGGCCGCGCTGGTCGTGATGCTGTTCGACATCGACGATGCGAGCTTCCGCGACCACGAGTACTACCCGGCCGATCTGGTGGCTTATTACAGGCGTCGTGCTGGCGCAGGAATCTGATGGTCAGGCGGCTCAGATGTTTGCACCGCGTGCGGGGACGAATCGAGCGCGGCGGCGATGTGATCAGCCTGCGGACGCGTTGTCGGTCCAGCATCAATCTAATCGGTGGCTTACGATGTTGCGGGATACCAAGAAGTCATATGACTACTTCTCGGAAAAAATAGCTTTTCAGTCGCGATCCATTCTTGACTTCGTGTCTGGTATTCGAGCAGGGCGCTATCCTCCTGAGGGGGCGCTCAAGTGCTCAGGCAGCATTTTTACCAAGCAGCTTCAAGTGATGGTGATGCGTTACTCGAGGGGTGATGACATCGGTGGCCTGTCTGCGGATCTGGACGAGGTTCTCGCCGCTAGAGTCAGGATCAGGCGATGCGCAGACGGACTTCCTTTGGAGGGCCAAGCAACCCGATCTCTGTGGGAGGATCTGCGACTGGATAGATACGTCCAGTACCTTTGGTGGTTGGCATTCACGGTTGCAGTTGGAGCTTCGCGCGACTATCTGCATGAAATGTGGGTATTGATAGGCAATACGGGGAAGGACAAGCTTCTCGACAGCGTTGCCGTTGCGTCGGGCGGAGCAAAAAGGTCCATCCCCGATCAATTACTGTATCGGCACTACCTCCCGCTCATGGAAGCAATCGCCTCACCCTCGGACCGGCCCGGTCTCGTAAAGAAATTCCTGGACGGCTGGTATGCAGGCTGCCGCAACGTGTACTGGCACGGCAACCACCGTGACGTCGACAGCGGCTACATGGGCTACTGGGCCTTCGAGGCCGCGCTGGTCGTAATGCTGTTCGACATCGACGATGCGGGCTTCCGCGACCACGAGTACTACCCGGCGGATCTGGTGGCCCATTACAGGCGTCGTGCTGGCGACAGGACGTAGCTGTCCCTCCGCAGAGGCGCCAGGCGAGGGGTCTTCTGGTCCTGCCTGTGGTCACCGCCTGGGCTCGGGAAGGTGTGCCGGACCACGCCCTTCCGCCAGAAATCCGTACCGCCTGCACGGGTGAGCCAGAAAGCCCGCCGTTGCTGCCCGGGGGAGGGGGGGCACGGCTGGGCAGGCGCGGCGGGCTGGCGTTTGCCCTATCATTCGCGCATCTCCCCAGACGCCCCCCGATGAGCCAGCCTGTTCCCGTCGGCACGCCGCCCCGCGCTGCCTGGGCATTTCCACCTGCCGCCCCGCCTGGCCGCAGTACCCGGCCGCCACTGCTGCGGTGATGGGCGGGCAGGGGGACGACGGGCGCTGGGTGGAGCGTCACGCGTGGGACTGGAGGGCGGTGCTGCGACACAGCCTTCTGTGGTTGCTGCTGGCTGCTGCATTGCCGTTGCATGCACAGAGCGGTGCACCGCCGCTGCGCGACTACGCCATCGATGTGTGGACCTCGCGCAACGGCCTGCCGCACAACTCGCTGCGCGACATCGCGCAGACGCCGGAAGGCCATCTCTGGTTTGCCACCTGGGAAGGCCTGGTGCGCTACAACGGCCTGGATTTCACCGTGTACGACCGCAGCACGCGGCCCGGGCTGCGCGACAACGGCATCGGCGCGTTGTTCGTCGACCGTCAGGGCGGGCTGTGGATCAGCGACTCGCGCGGCAATGTCAGCCGACGTGGCAGTGATGGCCAGTGGCGTGTGTGGGAGCACCAGCCGGATACCCCGCAGGTACTGATCCAGTCGATGCAGATGGACAGCCAGGGGCGCCTGTGGCTGCTCTACGAAGGCAAGGGCCTGGGTTATCTCGCGCCGGACAAAGGCCTTGTCTATCAGGCGCCGGCTGCCGATCTGCCGATGGCGATGAGCTTCACCAAACTGGTGGTGGATGCGCAGGATCGGGTCTGGGTCGGCACGCTCGATGGCCTGGTACTGCGTGACAACGATGGCGTGCTGAAGCGCGCGCCCGCCGCCTGGGGGCTGGGCGCGGGCAGTGGCCTGTCCTGGCCGTACCGGGCGCCGGACGGTGCGCTGTGGATCGTGGCGGGCGAGCGCCTGTACCGGGTCGAGGATGACCGGCTGGTGCTGGTGCACCGGCTGCCGGGCCAGCTGCACCTGACCTCGATGCTGCAGGACCGCCACGGTGATCTCTGGCTGGGCACCGAGAACCAGGGGCTGCTGCGGATTTCCTCGCATGGACTGGAGCGGCTGCCTGCGGGCCTGAGCCTGCCGGGCGGGCGCGTGGTGAGCCTGCGCGAGGATGACGAGGGCAGCATCTGGGTGGGGGCCAATGGCGGCCTGTACCGCCTGCGCGAGACCCTGTTCAGCAGCTACACCGAGCGCGATGGGCTCAGCGGCGATTACGTGCGCACCGTGCTGGAAGATCGTGACCGCCAGCTGTGGGTGGGCAGTGCCAGTGGCCTGGATCGACAGAATGCCGATGGCCGTTTCCAGGCCATGCCGCTGCACAACCGCGGTGGCAAGGCGCCGTCGGTGCTGAGCCTGGCGCAGGGGCCGGACGGCGATCTCTGGGTGGGAACCTTCGGTGACGGCGTCTACCGCCTGTCCCGGGACGGCCGCCTGCGCCACAACTACGCCGCCGACGATGGCATGCCGGGTGGCAACATCCGCGCGATCAGCGTGGATTCGAGCGGGGCGGTCTGGGCCGGAACGCAGAAGGGAGTGGTGCGCATCGACGGCGACCGGGTGCAGGTGTCGCCGGTGGCGGGCATGCCGACCGGGCTGATCACAGCGCTGGAACACGATCACCAGGGCAACCTGTGGATCGGCACGATCGAGGGCATCCGCGTGCTGCGCGGCAACCGTGTGCAGGCGATCGATCTGGCGCCGCTGGGGGGCGGACGCAGTGTGTTCGGCTTTCACCAGCTCGGTGACGCGATGTGGATCAGCAGTGATCGTGGCCTGTACCGCTGGCAGGGCGGGCGGCTGGCCCGCGTCGGCCTGGAGCAGGGCATGCCGGTCGACGCGGTGTTCCAGCTGGTGCCCGACCGGCTGGGCAACGTATGGATCAGCAGCAACCGTGGCGTGCTGCGCACCGACATGGCGACTCTCAATGCCGTGGCCGACGGCCGCGCGCCGCGTGTGAGCGTGGAGCGCTACAACGAAATCGACGGCATGGCCAATGCACAGGCCAACGGCAGCTCCGGCCCCTCGGCGATCCTGCGCCAGGATGGCACCTTCTGGGTGGTCACCGCGGGGGGCCTGAGTACGGTCGATCCGCAGCGCCTGCAGCGCTTCCGCGAACGGCGGGCACCGCCAGCGGCGATCGAGAACGTGCAGGTGGACGGCGCGCCGGTGCACTGGGAGGGCGCCGAACGCAATCTGATTCCCGGTGGTCGTCGCCTCGCGGTGAGCTATGTCGGCCTGAGCTACCTGATGTCGGACCGGATCCGCTACCGCACGCGCCTGGATGGACTGGACAGCGGCTGGGTCGAGCGCGGTCCACAGCGCAGCGTGGAGTTCGTTGGCCTGCCACCGGGCGATTACACGCTGCACGTGGCCGCCGCGCACCCGAGTGGCGCCTGGGGCCAGCAGGAAGCCGTATGGAGCTTCAGCGTGGAGCCGTTCTGGTGGCAACGGCGCAGCGTGCAGGCGCTGGGCGGCATCCTGCTGCTGGCCGGGCTGGTGGCGCTGTACCGCTTCCTGCTGCAGCAGCTGAAGGCCAGCAACCTGCGTCTGGCTCGCCGCGTGGACGAGGCCACCTTCGACCTGCAGGCCCAGACCGTCCATCTGCAGGCGGTGAACCAGGAGAAGACCGAGCTGGCCGAACGCCTCGCACGGCAGGCCGAAGCGTTCGAGCGCCAGGCGCGGGAGGATGCGCTGACCGGATTGGCCAACCGCCGCGGCTTTGATGAAACCCTGGCGCGTGACTTCGCACGATCGCAGCGCAGCGGCCACCCGCTATGCCTGGTGGTGCTGGATATCGATCACTTCAAGGCTGTCAACGATCGCTACAGCCACAGTACCGGTGATGCGGTACTGGTCGAGGTGGCGCGGGTGATCGCCACGGCCTGTCGTGACTCGGACCTGCCTGCGCGCACGGGCGGCGAAGAATTCGCGCTGCTGCTCAACGACACCCGGCTGGAGGAAGCCGCGCAGCTGTGCGCGCGGTTGCGGGGGCTGTTCCATGACCACCCGGACTGGGCGGGCGTGGATGGGCTGAGGGTGACCTTCAGTGCGGGACTGGTCGAACTGGAGGCCGAAGACCGCACCCCGGCCCTGCTGTACCAGCGCGCCGACCGCGCGCTCTACCGTGCCAAGAGCGACGGGCGGGATCGCACGAGCATCGGTTGACGCGCAGGCGGTGCCGGCCCACGGTCGGCACCCACGCCTGCGCGGCGAGAGGGGCGCTGACGGTTACCGCGGCCAGGCGTTGGCGATCGTGCAGAACAGCCGTGCCGTCTGCTCGGTGTCGTACACCGCGCTATGCGCTTCGTTGGCATCCCAGCCCAGTCCCGCCGCATTGGCAGCACGTGCCAGCACCGTCTGCCCGTATGCGATGCCGGCCAGCGTCACCGTGTCGAATACGCTGAAGGGGTGGAACGGATTGCGCTTGTGCCCGGTACGGGCGACGGCGGCATTGACGAAACCGAGGTCGAAATGCGCGTTGTGGCCGACCAGGATTGCGCGCTGACAGCCGTACTTCTTCATTGCGGCGCGAACCGGGGTGAAGATATGGTCCAGCGCGGCGCGCTCTTCCTTGGCCAGCCGGAACGGGTGATCCAGGATGATGCCGGTGACTTCCAGCGACTTCGGATCGATTTCCAGCCCTTCGGCCGGCACGACATGCGCGCTGGCGGTCTGCCCGGGGAAGAGCAGGCCGTTCTCGTCCATCTCGATCGGCACCGCCGCGATCTCCAGCAGCGCGTTGCGCTGGGCGTCGAAGCCGCCGGTCTCCACGTCCACCACCACCGGCAGGAAGCCACGGAAGCGTTGTGACATCGCACGCTGCGCCTGCGGTACTGCGGAAACGGGGGCGACGTCAGGTGCGGGGGTGGGGTCGGTCATGCGTGGATTCTAGCAGAGCGTTCCTGAGCGCCCGGTGCGCGCAGCCGGATGGGGCGTTGCGGGCGGCGCGCCAATCAGCGGCATCGCGGACCGGCTCCCGCCCAGGTGCCCCCGCCAGCGCCATGCCGGGCCAGCAGTGCATCGACGCTCAGCCTGCCGGCGCCAGCGAACAGCAACGGCAGCAGCATCGCCATGAACAGCACGGGCAGTTTGAAGTTGCCGAAGCCTTGGTCGCTGATTGCATACCCCATGGCGAGGTCGCCCAGCGAGTGCCATTCCATCGGCCAGTGCACCGCATGGGTCGCCACCACGGTCAGCACCAGCAGGCTGGCAGCGGCAAAGCGGGTGCCGAAACCGACGAGCAGGCAGGCGGAACCCAGCAGTTCGAACCAGGTGGCCAGTTGCCAGTTCAGCGCGGCCGGCAAGTGGTCGAATGGAAACGGAAAGGCCTGCTGCAGGTCGGCAAACCAGTTCTGGCCGTGCAGTTTCTCGAGGCCGGATTCGAAGTACTCCCAGGCCAGCAGTACGCGCAGGCCCAGCGGGGCCAACCAGGGGGCGAGACGGTCCAGCTGGCCACGCGCGGTGGCCAGGATCGGGTAGTTCATCGAGAATCTCCGGGAGTGGGGCGTCAGGGCGGCGGCGTGATCGGGCCGATCACGCCGGCTTGCAGGAACTGTTGCAGCAGGGCGGCACCGGCCTCGTCCAACGCGTGCTCGTCCAGCCCGTGTGCCAGTGCCAGCTGCCGCAGGTAGGTGTTGCCATCGGCGCCGGGCTGCTCGCCGATGCGGGCCAGCAGATGCACCGCCAGTGGGCTGAGGCTGGCGAAACGCACCTCACCGTCAGCATCGCGCCGGACCAGCAGGCCGGTCGGCTCGGCCGGAGCCGTGCGCGGCGCATCGTCCGCGCCAAGCCGGTGGACCGGCCATTGATACAGCAAGGGCCAGGCCAGCGGCGAACGCTGCAGGGCGACCACCCGCGGATCGATCGCGCCGGCCACCGGCAGCGGCTCGGCCTGCAGCTGGTACAACGCCGTTTCCACCCACTCGTAGTGGGCCAGCTCGGCCAGCGCCGGATGCGGAAGCTGCGGCTGTGCCTGCAGCCACTGCACGAACTCGGCAGCCAGTTCGGTGAACAGCGGACTGCGGCAGCGATGCGTCGCGAAGTAGCTGCGCACCAGGGCACTCCAGCCCGGTTCACCGAGCAGGCGCACGCAGACCGGGAACCCGTTGCTCAACAGACCCAGCAGGTTGTTGAACAGCAGGCGCTGGTACACCGCTACGCGTCGCGGCTCCATGCCGGCCGGCGCGGCCACGGTGTCCGGGTCGCGCAGATGGGCGGTGAACGCGTGCTGCTGCGCACGCAGCCGTTCCGGCGCTTCAGCCATGCGTGCTGCCTCCGGCTGGGTCGGCCTGCAGGCGGCGGATGGTCTGCAGCTCGCTCTGGAGCTCGGCGTATGGGGGGAAGTTGAAGTCGCGTTCGAGCAGGGTGGGGCGGGGGCCGATGCGCGCATAGGTACGTGCCAGCAGCTCCCAGACCGGATCGATCACGGCGCTGCCATGGGTGTCGATCTTCAGGTCCGGCGCTTCATCCAGGTGCCCGGCCACGTGCAGGCAGACGATGCGCTGTGCCGGCAGGCCGGCGATGAACGTGTCGGCGTCGTAGCCATGGTTGCAGGCGTTGACGTAGACGTTGTTGACGTCCAGCAGCAGGTCGCAGTCCGCTTCGGCAAGCACCGCGTTGGTGAAGGACAGTTCGTCCATGGACGGTTCCGGTGCCAGGTAGTAGGACACGTTCTCCACCGCGATGCGCCGGCCGAGCAGGTCCTGCACACGGGCAATGCGCGTGGCGGTATGGCGCACGGCTTCATCGGTGAACGGAATCGGCAGCAGGTCGTACAGATGGCCGTCGTCGCTGCAGTAGCTCAGGTGCTCGCTGTAGAGCGGCACGCGGTACTCGTCCAGGAAACGGCCAACCTGTGCCAGCAGCTGCGTGTCCAGCGGTGCACTGCCGCCCAGCGACAGCGACAGGCCGTGGCAGCTCAGCGGATGCCGCGCCGCCAGTTCGGCCAGTGCATCGCCTGCCGGGCCGCCTACGTGGATCCAGTTTTCCGGCGCACATTCGAGGAAGTCGAAGTCGCCGGCCGGCGCCTCGCGCAGCGCCTGCAGCAGCGCGCGGCGCAGGCCCAACCCGGCGGCCGCCGCGGGAAGCGGCGACCGCCGGTGGACAGCGCTGGCGCGGACGTCAGTGCTTGCCACCGCACTTGCCTTCGCCGCACTTGCCTTCGGCCGCCTTCTTGTCGCCGGTGCTCTTGGCCTTTGCATCGGTGCCGGCGGCGGCCTTGCCCTTGTCGCCACCACACTTGCCTTCGGCGCTCTTGCCATCGGCGCCGCACTTGCCTTCGGCATGCTTGGCGGCGTCGCCGGTACGCGCGTCGGCAGCCTTGGCATCGGTGGCCTTGGCGGCCTGGCCGGCCACCAGATAGCCCTGCGCCAGATCGCTCATGCTCAGAGCCGAAGCGCTGGCCGTCATGCCCAGGCCGGCGACAAGGGCGGTAGCGGTCAGCAGGGACAGGGTCTTGTTGGTACTGCTCATCGGTTGTGCTCCTGGGTGGTGTGGGCAGGTGCCCGGGTGGCCGGCAGAGGTGCCGGTGGAAGCGATCGTGCGCCGATCCTACTCAACGAATCCTCGCAGAGAACTCAAATTTTCGTGAGATTTTCCGCGCAGTCAGGGGGCGGGGCCTTGCCAGGCAGGCGCGGCGCCTTTGGAAATGCTGGAAGGCCCAAAAAGAAAGGCCGCTGTCGCGCGGACAGCGGCCACTCTGGAGTCGACTCCGGTGTTGCAGTGCAGCGTCAGGGCTGACCAGTGCTGGAGGTTTCGTCGCGCTTCTCGCGCGGCGGCAGCGGCTGCTCTCCATGCACGAGGAACCAGACGTTCTCGGCGATGTTGGTGGCGTGGTCGCCCACGCGTTCCAGATTCTTGGCCATGAACAGCAGGTGGGTGCACGGCGTGATGTTGCGCGGATCTTCCATCATGTAGGTCAGCAGTTCGCGGAACAGCGCGGTGTACTGCGCATCCAGGCGCGCGTCATCCTCGCGCAGGGCCAGCGCCGCCTCGGCATCATTGTCGCGGTAGGCCGCGATGGCGCGGCGCACCTGCTGTGCGGCCAGCCGGCCCAGGGCGCGCAGGCCCTGGATCTGCGGCAGCGGCGGCACCTTGCCCAGTGCGATCGAACGCTTGGCAACGTTGGCCGCGTAGTCGCCGATCCGCTCGATGTCGGCGGGGATGCGCAGGCCCGCAAGGATTTCGCGCAGGTCGCGCGCCATCGGGCCGCGCAGCGCAAGGCGCATCACGTCGTGGCTGATCTGCTGCTCCAGTGCATCGATCGCCTCATCGTTGGCGATGATGCGATGGGCGGCGTTCTCATCGCGCTTCTCGATCACGTCCATCGATGCTTCGAGCTGGGCGACGGCCATCTCGCCCATGCGCACGATTTCGGCCACCAGGCGCTGCTGCTCTTCGTCGTAGCTCTTGACGATGTGGTCGTTGGGAAGATTCATGGTTGTTCCGTCATGTAGAGCCGGGCCATGCCCGGCTGGCGTTGTCTGTAAAGAAGCCGCGGTCCGGTCAGCCGAAGCGACCGGTGATGTAGTCCTCGGTCTGCTGCTTGGACGGCTGCGAGAAGATCACTTCGGTGCGGTCATGTTCGATCAGGTCGCCCAGGTACATGAAGGCGGTGTAGTCCGATACGCGGGCAGCCTGCTGCATGTTGTGGGTGACGATGACGATGGTGTAATCGTTCTTGAGCTCTTCCACCAGCTGCTCGATGCGGCTGGTGGAGATCGGGTCCAGTGCCGAAGTCGGTTCGTCCAGCAGCAGCACGTCGGGGCGCAGGGCGACGGCGCGGGCGATGCACAGGCGCTGCTGCTGGCCACCGGAAAGACCCAGCGCGCTCTGGTTGAGCTTGTCCTTCACCTCGTCCCACAGCGCGCCCTGACGCAGTGCCTGCTCGACGCGGTCGCTCATCTCACCCTTGGACAGCTTCTCGTGGTGGCGGATGCCGTAGGCCACGTTCTCGAAGATCGTCATCGGGAACGGCACCGGCTTCTGGAACACCATGCCTACTTTGCTGCGCAGCCGGTTCATCGGGAACTTCGGCGACAGGATGTTCTCGCCGTCCAGCAGCACTTCGCCGCGTGCTTCCAGCTTCGGGTACAGCGCGTAGATGCGGTTGAAGATGCGCAGCAGGGTCGACTTGCCGCAACCGGAGGGGCCGATCAGCGCGGTGACGCGCTTTTCCGGGATCTCCAGGTTGATGCCCTTGAGGGCGTGGAACTTGTCGTAGTAGAAGTCCAGGCCACGCGCAGCGAGCTTGACCGGAGCCGGGGTATGCAGGTTCTCGTGCGAGGCCGGCACGGCGATGCGCTGCATCGGCACGGCATTGGAAAGATCGTTCATGGTGGTTTCCACGGAAAGGTCAGTCATGGGAGATGCGGTTGCGCAGCAGGAGGCCGCGGGCGGCGAGGCTGACCAGCAACACGAAGACGGTCAGCACCAGGGCACCGGCCCAGGCCAGCACCTGCCAGGATTCGTACGGGCTGCCGGCGAACTGGTTCATCACCACCGGCACCGAGGCCATCGGCTGGAACACGTTGCTGTTCCAGTACTGGTTGCCGAAGGCAGTGAACAGCAGCGGTGCGGTCTCACCGGAGATGCGGGCCAGCGCCAGCAGGATGCCGGTGATGATGCCGGCCGAGGCGCTGCGGTAGAGCACCTGCACGATCACCTTCCATTGCGGGATGCCCAGCGACAGCGCCGCTTCGCGCATCTGCGAGGGCACCAGGCGCAGCATTTCGTCGGTGGTACGCACCACCACCGGCAGCACGATGAAGGCCAGCGACAGCGCACCGGCGAAGGCGGAGAACTGGCCGCCGGTCTGCATCACGTACAGGGTGTAGACGAACAGGCCCAGCACGATCGACGGGGCCGACAGCAGGATGTCGTTGACGAAGCGGACCACGGTGCCGGCCTTGCGGGCATTGCCGTACTCGGCCAGCCAGGTGCCGGCCAGGACACCCAGCGGGGTGCCGATGCCGATCGCCAGCGCACACATCACCGCGCTGCCGAAGAAGGCGTTGGCCAGGCCGCCTTCCTGCATCGGCGGCGGTGTCATCTTGGTGAACAGGTCCAGGTTGATGCCGGCCAGGCCCTTCGCGGCCAAGGTGAACAGGATCCAGCCCAGGAAGAACAGACCGAACAGCGCGGTGGCGCAGGACAGCGCGATGGCGACGACATTGCCGATGCGGCGGCGCAGGTACAGCGAGTCAGCGGTGGTGGACATCAGTTGCCCTCCTTGCGGGCCAGGCGCATCAGCATCAGGCGGGCGATGGCGAGCACCACGAAGGTGACGATGAACAGGACGAAGCCAAGCAGCAGCAGCGCCGAGCGGTAGGTTTCAGTGGCCTCGCCGAAGTCGTTGGCGATCAGGGCGGCGATGGTGGTGCCCGGCTCCAGCAGCGACGGCGACAGGCGCACGCTGTTGCCGATCACGAAGGCCACGGCCATGGTCTCGCCCAGTGCGCGGCCAAGGCCGAGGAAGACGCCGCCGATCACCGCCGAACGGGTGTAGGGCAGCACGATGTCCCAGCTCACTTCCCACTTGGTCGACCCCAGCGCATAGGCCGATTCCTTCAGGCGGGTCGGTACGGTCAGGAACACCTCGCGCATGACCGAAGAGATGAACGGGATGACCATGATGGCCAGCACGAAGCCGGCGGTCAGCATGCCGATGCCCAGCGGTGGGCCCTGGAAGATCGGGCCGATGACCGGCCATTCGCCCAGCGTTTCGTTGAGGAACGGGGTGACGTACTCGGTCATCACCGGTACCAGCACGAACAGGCCCCACATGCCGTAGATGATGGAGGGAATGCCTGCCAGCAGTTCGATGGCGGTGCCGACCGGCCCCCGCAGCCAGCGTGGCGCCACTTCGGTCAGGAAGAAGGCGATGCCGAAGCTGACCGGCACGGCGATGACCATCGCGATCAGCGCGGTGACCAGGGTGCCGTAGATCGGAGCAAGCGCACCGAACTTGTTTTCGACCGGATTCCAGTCGGAAGAGAAGAAGAAGCTCAGGCCCTGCATCTGCAGGGCATGGCGGCCGCCCCACAGCATCGACAGAGCCGCGCAGGCCAGGGCGATCAGGACGAAGATGACGGTGCCGACCAGCACCCATCGGAACAGTTTGTCGTTGCGGGCATCACGCGCGTCACGCGTGGACGGGGCGGCTACAGGCTGGGCGATGGCATTCATGGGGACGGCAGGGCCAGGAAGGGGCGGGGCGGCACGGCGTGGAAGACACGGTGCCCGCACGCGGCGGGCACCGTCGGATCCATCACTTCAGTTCGGTCGCCCAGTAGGCCTCGATCTGCGTGACCAGTTCGGCCGGCAGCGGCACATAGTGCAGCTCGTTGGCCTGGGCCTGGCCGTTCTCGAAGGCCCACTTGAAGAAGGCCAGGGTGTCCTGGTTGCGCTTGGCATCCTTCGGCTGCTTCTGCATCAGCATGAAGTTGGTGGCGGTGATCGGCCACGCCTGCTCACCCGGAGCATTGGTGATGACCAGATTGAAGTCCTTGGCGCTGGCCCAGTCGGCGCTGGCGGCCGCAGCGGCGAAGGTCTCCGCGCTCGGCTGCACCCAGGTGCCGGCGGCATTCTGCAGCGAGGTGTACGGCATGGCGTTCTGCAGCGCGTAGGCCAGTTCGACGTAGCCGATCGAGCCCTTGATCTGCTTGACGTACGAGGCGACGCCTTCGTTGCCCTTGCCGCCCACACCGTCCGGCCACTGCACCGAAGTGCCTTCGCCGACCTTGCTCTTCCACTCCGGGCTGACCTTGGACAGGTAGTTGGAGAAGTTGAAGGTGGTGCCCGAGCCGTCCGAACGGTGGACGATGGTGATCTTGCCGTCCGGCAGGGTCACGCCAGGGTTGGCAGCGACGATCGCCGGGTCGTTCCAGGTCTTGACCTTGCCGAGGAAGATGTCGGCCAGCAGGGCGCCGCTCAGGCGCAGCTTGCCGGCTTCCAGGCCTTCGATGTTGACGACCGGCACCACGCCGCCGATGGCCGACGGGAACTGGGCCAGACCGGCCTGCGCCAGCTCCTCGCTGCTCAGCGGCTTGTCGGACGAGCCGAAGTCGACCGTGCCGGCCTTGATCTGGGCGATGCCGCCGCCGGAGCCGATGGACTGGTAGTTGATCTTGGCGCCGGTGCTGGCGTTGTAGTCGGCCGACCACTTCGACACCAGCGGGAAGATGAAGGACGCGCCGGCGCCGGAGACTTCGGCGGTCACCTTCGCACCGGCGGCAGCCGGGGCAGCGGCACCGTCGGCGGCCGGCTGCTGCGCGGCCTGCTTGTCGCCACCGCAGGCCGACAGGCCCAGGGCGATGGCCAGGGAAAGGGCGGCGAGGCCGGCCGAGTGCAGTTTCATGGTCACTCCATAGCGGGGAAGAGCCGACGGCGTCGGCGGATGCGGCTATGAAATGATGTTTTTGTTACAGCCGTATGACGTCCATGACAGAGGTGTCCTGGATCACGTTCCGACAAGGGTTTCACAGGGTCGTCGCCCACTGCGGACATCCCCGGAGACCGCCGCGGCCGCCCGATCTGCGCACCGGCAGGGTTGCCGGTCCGGTGGAAGGCCGGACCCCACAAACGAGAAGAGCGCGAGATCCCGAGGATCTCGCGCCCGGTGGGGCCGGCGGGGGAGAGAGGACCCGCCGGCCCCGCTCCTGCGGGGGAGGTCTTGCTCAGTACTTCAGGTTCTGGGTCCAGTAGGTCTCGATCTGGCGGACCAGGGTGTCCGGCAGCGGCACGTAATCAAGCTGCTTGGCCTGCTGGTCGCCGTTCCTGTAGATCCAGCGGAAGAACTCCTGCGTGGCCTTGGCACCGGCGACGTTCTTCGGCTGCTTGCGGACCAGGATGAAGTTGGTGGCGGTGATCGGCCACGCATCGGCACCCGGGGCATTGGTCATCACCAGGTAGAAGTCACGGGCATTGGCCCAGTCGGCGCTGGCGGCGGCGGCCGAGAACGAGGCGTCCGACGGCTGCACGATCTTGCCCGCGGCGTTCTTCATTGCCGCGTACGACATCTTGTTCTGCAGCGCATAGGACAGCTCGACGTAGCCGATGCCACCCTTGATCTGCTTGACGTAGGCGGCCACGCCTTCGTTGCCCTTGCCACCGATGCCCGCCGGCCACTGCACCGAGGTGCCTTCACCGACCTTGCTCTTCCACTCCGGGCTGACCTTGGACAGGTAGTTGACGAAGTTGAAGGTGGTGCCCGAACCGTCGGAGCGGTGCACGATGGTGATCTTGCCGCTGGGCAGGGTCAGGCCCGGGTTCAGTGCAGTGATGGCCGGATCGTTCCAGGTGGTGATCTTGCCCAGGAAGATGTTGGCCAGGGTCGGGCCATCGAGCTTCAGCGCACCCGGTGCGACGCCGGCGACGTTGATCACCGGCACCACGCCGCCGATCACCGACGGGAACTGGGCCAGGCCGGCGGCAGCCAGTTCTTCCGGCTTCAGCGGTGCGTCGGAGGAACCAAAATCGACGGTCGCTGCCTTGATCTGGGCAATGCCGCCGCCGGAACCGATCGACTGGTAGTTGACCTTCTTGCCGGTGGCGGTGCTGTAGTCCGCCGACCACTTGGACATCACGGGGTAGATGAAGGAGGCGCCCGCGCCGGTGACATCGGCAGCATTGGCGGCGAACACGGACGACGCGGCCAGGATGGCGACAGCGGCGCGCGACTTGAAGGCGTGGATCACGGGAGAGACTCCTGGGGTGGTCGAAGGGCGGTTGCCCAACGTATCGGTGCACATTCCATAACGATTCCGTGACACGGAAAGGTCTGTCATATGACGCCGGTGTGACATCGGATGAGGGGATCGCGCTGCGGTACAGGCGCTACCGCACGTGGCAAGGGCACGACCGCAGTCGTGCCCTTGCCGGTGCATGGTGCGATGACGCGGGCTCTTACCAGAAGAACTGCGCGCGGGCTTCCAGGATGTTCGGATCGTCATTGACGAAGCCGCGGGCGCTGGAGCTGTACTTCTTGCTGTCGACCTTCACGTAGTTCAGCATCAGCTTGAAGTTCGAGCGCCAGTACCAGTTGGCGCCGACGGTCCACACATCCATCTTGCCGCCGAGCACGCCATCGACGATCGGCGGGCGACCGGCGACCGGGTTCGCGGCCAGGTTGCCGTCGTTGAGGTCCATGTGGTCGTAGCGCACGCCCAGCTGCCACTGGCCGCTGGCCGGGTTGTTCGGCAGGCCGGTGCCGGGCGTGCCACCCTTGTAGCTCCAGGTCTCGCCGGTGACATTCCACAGGCCGCTGATGTAGTAGCCGTCGCTGGTGTAGTTGTCGTGGTCGTAGCGCTTGGCCTTGCTGGTGTAGTACTCGGCCTGGGCCTTGAACGGGCCCTGGAAGTACATGGCTTCGGCGCCGACGGTGCTGATTCGGTCGGTGTCGGTCAGGTTGCCGCTGTCGATCAGGCGGGCGGTGGCCAGGTCGGCGTTCGGACGTGCGCGCACGCGCAGGGTGTCGGCGTCGGCGTCGTAGTCCACGTAGCTCAGGCCGAAGTGCAGGACCTGGCCCTTCTCGTTGATCGGAGCCCAGGTGCCACGCGCGCCATAGCCGCTGCCATGGGCCAGGTTGCGGGTCAGCTCGCGGCCGAAGGCGCTGGCGGTGACCGACCAGTTGTCCTGGCCGTAGCTGTAGGCGCCACCCAGGCGGCGGGCGATCGCGTAGGTATTGGTGACCGCGGCCTTGGAGATGAAGTCGTTGTTCTTGGTGCTGGACAGCTCTTCCAGGCTGTTGGGCTGCTTGAACTGGCCGACCTGGATGAAATGGTTGGCATTGCCCAGCAGCTTGTACTTCACGTTGGTGTCGAGGAACTTGTCCGCCTTGGCGTCGTAGCCGAGCACCCACTCCACGTTGCCCGGGCCCTTGCCCTTGAGCACCAGCTCGGCGCGGCGCAGCTCGAACTCGCTGTCCTTGCCGTTGCCGGCATCGCCACCATTGAGGTCCACGACGTCGTTGTGGAACCAGTTGCCGTCGGCCTGGACCAGGCCTTCGAAGGTGATTTCCGAACCGCCGATCACGTCGATGGCGACTTCAGCGTGGGCAGCCGGCACATAGAGCGCAGCGGCCACGGCCACCGTCAGGAGTTGGTGATGCAGTTTCATGGAGAGGAGCCTTGCAGGCAGGTGGGAAGATGCGCGCAGGCTAGAAGGTAAAGATTGCGTAAATGTGACAGTTTCCGCGCGCAGTCTGTCCGCCGCGACCCTTGCCACGACTGGGCCCGGCATTGATGCCGGGCCGATATGACGTGGGGATTGCGCTGCGATGGCATTTACCCGCAGGCGCTGCGGGATGCCTCAGGGGGCCGGTGTCTTGTCCTTGAAGCGGCACAGATCAGCGATCACGCAACCCGGGCAGTCCGGCTTGCGTGCCTTGCAGACGTAGCGTCCGTGCAGAATCAACCAGTGATGTGCGTCGAGCAGGAATTCATCAGGAATCGCCTTCACCAGCCTGTCTTCCACTTCGCGCACGTTCTTTCCCGGCGCCAGTCCCGTGCGGTTCGCAACGCGGAAGATGTGCGTATCCACCGCCATCACCGGTTCGCCGAAGGCCGTGTTGAGCACGACGTTGGCGGTCTTGCGGCCGACGCCGGGCAGGGCTTCCAGTGCCTGGCGATCGCGTGGCACTTCACCGCCATGTTTCTCCAGCAGGATCGCGCAGGTGGCGATCACGTTTTTCGCCTTGGCGTTGAACAGGCCGATGGTGGCGATGTATTTCTTCAGTCCGTCCTCGCCCAGCGCCAGGATCTGCGCGGGCGTGTTGGCAACGGGGAACAGGCGGCGCGTAGCCTTGTTGACGCCGACATCGGTGGCTTGGGCCGACAAGGCCACCGCCACCAGCAGTTCGAACGGCGAGCTGTATTCCAGTTCGGTCTTCGGATGCGGGTTGAGTTCGCGCAGGCGCGTGAACATTTCCACCACGTCGGCGCGCGGCATGCTGCTGCCACGCCGCGCTGGCGCGCGGGCGGCCTTCTTCGCGGTGGCCATCAGCGCTCCTTGCCGGTGGCGCGTGCCTTGGCACGGGCGAGGATGGCGGCAGCGGCGGCGGGCAGCGCAGGTTTCACGTCCGGCGCCGGGCGCGGCGTGCGACGCGCATCGCGTTCGGCGTCGCGGCGGGCCAGGCGCACCGCGCGTGCGCGGTAACGGTCACGTGCGGCCCACGCGCGCTGCAGCTGCTGCCGCGCCTGGCTGAGCACCTCCGGCAGTTCCGGGTGCCCGGGAACCTCGTGTGTGTCGCCTTCGTTGGCGACATAGTCCATCAGACCGGCCTGCAGGGCACCATCAAGATCGTCTGCCTGGACCCGGGCGAACAGCAGCGCGGGGTTGGGTCGGGATGCCATGGGGTCAACGGTTCTGGAAGGCGGGGGGACGGCGTTGCAGGAAGGCACCGGTGCCTTCGCGCATATCCTCGGTGGCGAACAGCAGGCCGAACTGCGCGCTTTCGTACTCCAGTCCCGCCTCCAGACTGCACTCGCCGCCGACGTGGACCGCATCAAGCAGGGCGCGCAACGCCAGGGGCGCCGAGCGTGCCAGCTGCCGGGCGATGTCCTGCACACGGGTGTCCAGATCGGCCGCCGGCACCACCTCGTTGACGATGCCCAGCGCGAGCGCACGGGCGGCATCGATGGGCGCACCCAGCAGGCACAGTTCCAGGGTGGCAGCCCGGCCGCAGAGGCGCAGCAGGCGCTGGCTGCCGCCGAAGCCGGGGATCAGGCCGAGATTGATCTCCGGCTGGCCGACCTTGGCCGAGTCAGCGGCAACGCGCAGATGGCAGGCCAGCGCCAGTTCCAGGCCGCCGCCCAGGGCAAAACCGTTGACGCGGGCGATGACCGGCTTGGGCATGCGTTCGATCTGACGCATCAGTCCTTGGCCGAGCAGGGAGAAATCACGTCCCTGAACCGCACTGAGTGTGTTCATCTCGGCGATGTCGGCGCCG
The DNA here is from genome assembly GCF_029835135.1 of Stenotrophomonas sp. GD04145. Lineage (NCBI taxonomy): Bacteria > Pseudomonadati > Pseudomonadota > Gammaproteobacteria > Lysobacterales > Lysobacteraceae > Stenotrophomonas > Stenotrophomonas sp. GD04145. The sequence continues at coordinate 145,105 of NZ_JAODZG010000005.1, forward strand.
GCGACGAAGGCCTTCTGGCCGGCACCGGTCAGCACCACCACACGCACCTCGGGGTCGGCCGCGGCGTCCCTGAACGCATCGGCCAGACCCTGCAGGGTCGCGGCATTGAGGGCATTGAGCTTGTCCGGGCGCTGGACGGTCACGGTGCGGATGGCGCCATCGTCGGTGACAGCGATCAGGTCATCGGCCACGGTGAAACTCCTGGAACGTTAAAAAAGAGTGATTTTGAACTCTGCCCGCGCAGACAGGTCATAGCCTGCGTGGTGAGTAGCGGTTACACGTTGTGGCCGTTATCCTAACCCGTCGCCTCAGGGCGGCGCAGAACGTCCCTGAGTTACCACCCCTGGAGAACTGTTTGATGAAGTTGCGTTCTATCGCGGTCGCCGTCGCGGCCCTGGCCCTGACGGGCAATGCCTTCGCCCAGGACGTCTCGTCCGAAAAGGGCAAGCTGAGCTACTACTTCGGTTACGACTACGGCAACAACCTGGCGGAGCTGACCGGTCGTGGTGAGCAGCTGGACATCAACTCGGTGGTGAAGGGTCTGCAGGACGCCTACGCCAAGAAGCAGCCGGCGATCACCGCCGAGCAGCTGAAGCCGGCCGTTGAAGCGTTCCAGAAGCGCGAGCAGGGTCGTGCCCAGGCCGCCAAGGCCGAGTACGAAAAGGCCGCTGCCGAAAACAAGACCAAGAGCGATCAGTTCATCGCGGCGAACAAGGCCAAGGCCGGCGTGCAGTCCCTGCCGAGCGGCGTCCAGTACCGCGTGATCGAAGCCGGCAAGGGTGCCAAGCCGACCCAGGCCAGCACCGTGCAGCTGGAAGTCGCCGGTCCGTTCCCGTACGGCCAGCGCCCGACCGAGGCCCGCCCGGCCCAGCAGATTCCGTCGATCAAGGTCAGCGAAGTCGAAATGAAGGCCATGCGTGAGACCCTGCTGCAGATGCCGGCGGGTTCGAAGTGGGAAGTCACCCTGCCGCCGGACCAGGCGTACGGTGCCGACCCGCGCACCCCGTTCCCGCCGAACGTGGCCGTGCAGTTCGAGATCAAGCTGGTCAGCGTCAAGTAAGCCTCCGCATCAACATCAACGCGCCGGTGATCCCACCGGCGCGTTTTTGTTTGCGCCGCGCGCGGCCGGCAGCATCGGGCCATGCTCGGCGAAGGCGCGCGGCGAAGGACCGCATGCCGCATCTTCAGCCCGCGCAAATTCAGCGCAATCGCGCTACTGTTGCAACGTGCAAACTACGGAAGACCCGGCGCGTGTTGTCGCAAGCCCCTGCATCGGAACGTGCAAGCTGGATGGCAACCGGCTGTGCCGCGGTTGCCGGCGGCACATCGACGAGATCACACGGTGGTCGTCTATGAGCGACAGCGAACGCAGCCACATCCTGCATCGCGTGCTGCCGCTGCGCGAGCAGCTGCAGCAATCGCTGCACGGCTCGCTGGCCGACCATGATCGCCTGTTGCGCGCATTGCATCCGCTGGCCGCCCCGCCCGCCGGTGACGGTTGGAACCGCAGTGAACTGATCGACCTGCTGCCGCCGGGTCCGCCGGTGGAAGCGGCGGTGTTGGCCGGCATCGTGCCGCGTGCCAGCGGCGCGCAGGTGATCCTGACCCGTCGCACTGAGACCCTGCGACAGCACGGCGGCCAGGTCGGCTTTCCCGGCGGCCGTACCGAGCGGGATGATCGCGATGCGCTGGCCGCAGCGCTGCGCGAAAGCCAGGAAGAAATCGCGCTGGCGCCTGCGCAGGTGCAGCCGCTGGGCTACCTCGATCCGTTCGTGACCATCACCGGTTACCGTGTCACCCCGGTGGTGGCGGTGGTCGATCCGGATTTCGTGCCCGTGCCGCAGCCCAGTGAAGTGGCCGAGGTGTTCGAGGTGCCACTGGATTACCTGATGGCGGCCGACAACCTGCGCCAGGTCGAAATCAACCATCGTGGCCGCATCCGTCATGTGCTCGAGTACGGCTGGCCTGGCCAGCGGATCTGGGGGGCGACGGCGGCCATTCTCTACAACCTGCGTCGCCGCCTGGAGCAAGTGCAATGAAGCCGATCGATCCGCCGTGGACCACCCTGGTCGATGTCGCCACCCTCGCCGCTGCACTGGGCGAGGACGTGCGCGTGGTCGACGCCCGTGCAACGGCGAGCACCGCCGTGCGTGTGGTCGATGCGCGCGCGTCGCTGGGCGATCCGCAGGCGGGCGAGGGCCAGTACCTGGCCGGTCATGTCCCCGGTGCGGTGTACGCCGACCTCAACCGGGATCTGTCCGACCTCACGCGTGCCGGCCACGGTCGCCACCCGCTGCCGGACAGCGACGCGTTCGCCGCACGGCTGGGTCGCTGGGGTATCGCCCCGGAGACCCAGGTGGTGGTCTACGACGGCAGCGACGGCAGCATGGCCGCCGCGCGCCTGTGGTGGCTGCTGCGCCTGATGGGCCACGCGCGGGTGGCGGTGCTCGATGGAGGCATTGCGGCCTGGCAGGCAGCGGGGCTGCCGCTGGCGACCGGTGCGGGCGAGGTTCCGGCCCAGCCGGCCTATCCGGGGCGCTTTGACACCACGCAGATCGCCAATGCCGACGAGATCACCGCCCGGCTCAAGCATGCGCCGGGCTGGTTGCTGGACGCCCGCGCGGGAGAGCGCTTCCGCGGTGAGGTCGAACCGCTGGATCCGGTCGCCGGCCACGTGCCCGGCGCGGTCAACCGCCCGTTCGCATCCAATGTGCTCGATGGCCGCATGCGCGATACGCAGGAGCTGCGTGCCGAGCTGCAGGGCATCATCGGCAATCGCGATCCGCAGCAGGTCGTACTGATGTGTGGTTCCGGCGTGACGGCGTGCCATCTGCTGCTGGCGATGGAAGCGGCGGGCCTGTCCGGGGCGCGCATCTATGCCGATTCCTGGAGCGGCTGGGTGAGCGACAGCAGCCGACCGGTCGCCAGCGGTACCTGAGACAGAACCGGGGTCAGATCCGTTTTCCCGCGCAGAACGGATCTGCCCCCTTCAGGCGGCAGTCCTGCCGGTTACCCGATCGATTGCAGGGGCACCTTCGCCAGCACCCGAGCCCACGGAAACAACGGCCCCGGATCGCGCTTGCGGGCCACGCTCAACGTCGGATCGTCACTGGCCTGCACCTGTTCCCGGTCCAGCTGGTCGTGGCCGGCGATCCGCTGCAGTGACGGATAGCGCGCCACCAAGGCCAGCAGCAGCTGTTCCAGGGCCTGCAGCTGCGGCTCGGTGTACGGCTCGTCCATCGCCTGGTGACGGCTGTCGAACCAGTCGGGGTAGCGCCCGCTGTTGACCAGCTCGATGCCCAGCGTCCGTGCGTTCATGCCGCGGACGTGGTGGGCCACGCGCTCAGGTGCCACGTACTGAACGACGCTGCCGTCGCGGTCGATGTAGAAATGGCCGCTGTTGCCGGCGCCGCTGTCGTACAGCACCCGCTCGCCATAGGCACGGGCCGTGGCCAGGTCGGGCAGCTCGGTGCAGTGGATCACCACCATCTCCAGCGTGTCCGGCGCGCGCAGCGGCAGAAGGTCGTGATAGGGCAGGGGCTGCAGCAGCAGGCCGGGCAGGAGCGGGTTGGGCATGCGGCGATGCTAGCATTGCGCAATGAACCTGCATTCTCTTTCGTTGTCGGCGCGCGCCTGCGGAGCGTGCGCATGAGCCGCGGTCACTGCATCCTCTCCCATGGCTTCGAGAGCGGGCCGGAGGCCACCAAGGTCACGGCACTGGCCGAGGTCGCCCAACGCCTGGGCTGGACCCATGAGCGGCCGGACTACACCGATCTGGACGCGATGAGCGAAGTGAGCCGCGTCGGTGACGTGCCGGGGCGTCTGCAGCGCCTGCTGGAACGCGCTGCACATGCGGCGGCACAAGGGCCGCTGGTACTGGCGGGTTCCAGCCTGGGCGCCTACATCTCTGCGATCGCCTCGTTGCAGGTACCGGTGGCGGGCCTGTTCCTGATGGTCCCGCCGACCACCATGGGGCCCATGCCGGCGCTGGACGCCGCAGCGGTCCCCACCACCGTGGTCCAGGCCTGGCACGATGATGTCGTGCCTGCCGCCGGGGTGATCGCCTGGGCGCAGGCGCGCTCGGCACAGCTGCTGCTGGTGGACGATGGCCACCGCCTGGAGCGGCACGTGGAGGCATCCGCACACGCCTTCGAGCGCCTGCTGCGCCAACTGTGAAGCCGGGGCGCACGGCGCGCCGGCCCGCATTGACTACAATGGCAGCCCCGCCGCCCCCGGCGCGGGCCTGCCGGCCGTGCCCACGGCCCTCCTTTCCGACTGGCGCGGCTCCCCTGCCGCGCCCGACCACCTGCGAACCGATCCCGTGAAATTCTTCGTCTCCTGCGCCAAGGGCCTGGAATACCTGCTTGCCGATGAACTGTCGGCCCTGGGCCTGGACAAGGCCACTGCCACCATTGCCGGCGTCAATGCCGAGGGCGAGCTGGAGCAGGCGCTGCGGATCGTGATGTGGTCACGCCTGGCCAGCCGCGTGCTGTGGCCGATCGACGAGTTCGAATGCCCGGACGAGCAGGCGCTGTATGACGGCGTGCGTGCGCTGCCGTGGCATGAGCACATCAAGCCGGAGATGACCCTGGCGGTGGATGCGCATGTGTCCGGCGACAAGATCACCCACGCCCGCTTTGCCGCGCAGCGGATCAAGGACGCCATCGTCGACCGCATGCGCGATGAGGGCCTGGAGCGGCCGTCAGTCAACACTGATCTGCCGGATGTGCGCGTCAACCTGTCGCTGCGCAAGGGCCGTGCCTCGCTGTCGATCGACCTCGGCGGCGGCCCGCTGCACCGCCGTGGCTGGCGGGGGGCCGCGCACGAAGCGCCGCTGAAGGAGAACCTGGCGGCCGCGTTGCTGCTGCGGGCGCAGTGGCCGCGTCTGCATGCCGCCGGTGGTGGCCTGCTGGACCCGATGTGCGGCAGCGGCACGTTGTTGATCGAAGGCGCGCTGATGGCGGCCGACGTCGCGCCGGGCCTGATGCGCCACGGCAGCCTGCCGCCGAGCCGCTGGCTGGGCTTCGACAAGGTGGCCTGGAAGGCGATCCAGAGCGAGGCGCGCGAGCGCGAGGCCACCGGCCTGGCCGCGCTGAAGCCGGTGATCCACGGCAGCGACATCGATCCGACGGCGATCGAAGCGGCACGCGAGAATGCCGAAGTGGCGGGCGTGGCCCACGCCATCCGCTTCACCCGCGCCGACGTATCCGAGCTCACCTCGCCGGAGCAGGAGATCGGTGCGGTGGTCTGCAACCCGCCCTACGACGAGCGCCTGGCCGCCGATCCGGCGCTGTACCGCGCCTTGGGCAACGCGCTGCAGAAGGCGGTGCCGCAGTGGCGCGCCAGCCTGCTGTGCGGCAACGACGAGCTGGCCTTCGCCACGGGACTTCGTGCGGCCAAGAAGTACCAGATGTTCAATGGCGCGCTGGAATGCGCGCTGATCGTCTGCGACCCGATCGCGGTGCCGGGGCGTGATCCGGCACAGCCGCGGGAGCTGAGCGAAGGTGCGCAGATGGTGGCCAACCGCCTGCGCAAGAACCTGAAGAAGTTCAAGAGCTGGCGCGCGCGCGAGGACATCACCTGTTTCCGTGCCTACGATGCGGACCTGCCGGAATACGCGGCGGCCATCGATGTCTACGAAGAGGACGGTGGCCAGCGCCGTACCTTCCTGCACGTGCAGGAATACGCTGCACCGGCGGCGATTCCCGAGAACGACGTGCGCCGCCGCCGCAACGAACTGCTCGCCGCCGCGCGTGAAGTATTCGGCGTGCCGCCCGAACAGGTATCGATGAAGTCGCGCGAGCGTGGCAAGGGTGGCAGCAAGTACGGCCGTTTCGAGCAGCGCGACGAGTTCGTGGTGGTGCGCGAGAATCACGCGCTGCTGCAGGTGAACCTGTTCGACTATCTCGATACCGGCCTCTTCCTGGACCATCGCCCGCTGCGCCGGATGATGGCCGAGCAGGTGCGTGGCAAGCGCTTCCTCAATCTGTTCTGCTACACCGGCGTGGCCAGCGTGCAGGCCGCCGTGGCCGGCGCGGCCAGCACCACCAGCGTCGACCTGTCAGCTACCTACCTGCAATGGTGCTACGACAACCTGGCCCTGAATGGTCAGGGCGGCAACCAGCATCTTCTGGTGCAGGCCGATGCGATGGCCTGGCTGGAAGCCGACCGCGGACAGTACGATGTGATCTTCTGCGATCCGCCGACGTTCTCCAACTCCGCCCGCGCCGATGATTTCGATGTGCAGCGCGAGCAGCTGCGGCTGCTGCGTGCAGCGGTGGCACGGCTGGCACCGGCAGGCGTTCTGTACTTCTCCAACAACTTCCGCCGTTTCAAGCTGGAAGAGAACGCGATCGCCGAGTTCGCCCAGTGCCGTGAGATCACTGCGCGTACCATCGGCCCGGACTTCGAGCGCAACGCACGCATCCACCGTGCGTGGGAGTTGAAGCGTTTGGGTTGAAGGTTCGCCGGGCGTGGCCCGCCGCTACCGGCTATGCCAGCGCGACCACCAGGCCCAGCAACGGCAGGGTGATCGCCAGCGGCACGATCCACCGCGGGCGGTAGGGATACAGCCCGAACGACAGCGTCACGCCGCCCACCGTCATCACGCCCAGCCACTGCACCGGGCCCATGGCCCAGCCATGGTCGGCAACGCACAGGGCGAAGGTGACCGCCAGCAGCAACCAGCCCAGCGCCCGCCACTGGGCGCGCCGTGCCGGAACGGCGGCGGCTTTGCCGTGCAGATCGTGCTGGTGCCTTTCCATCGCCAGCGACAACGCGGTGAACGCAGAGAAGGAAAGCGCCAGCGCCAGCAGCATCATGCGCTGGCCTCCACTTCGGGGGCTTTGGTCGGTGCCCTGGGCGCAACGGTTGCCGCGGCACGCTTTTTCTTCTCGGCCGCAGACAGCGGTGGCGTCCAGCGCTGCATGCGCCAGCCGCACAGCGCCAGCATCGCACCGAAGGCGATCATCGACAGGTCGAAGCCCGCCAGCACCCAGTCGCCGCTGCGCAGGGTAATGCCCAGATGGGCGTGGGTGGTCAGCGCGTTGACCACCGGAACCAGCGCGAATGCGGCTGCGCCCAGGTACAGCTGCCACGTCCACATCACCCGTTTCGGCCAGACGAACGCGGTCAGCAGGGCGCCGCCCCACGCATAGAAGAACACGTTGGCTTCGGCATTGGAGCGATCGGCCAGATCCAGCGGCAGCAGCCGATTGCCCCAGAAGTAGGCGGCAAAGGCGATCGGCAGGCCGGCCACGGTACCGATGTTCAACGCATCGACCAGGCGCAGGCCGAAGCCGGTGCGCCCGCTCTTGGCGTGCTTCGGTCGTTCCTTCACTGCCCACAGCACCACGCCACTGGCCACCATCAGGCAGCCGACCAGGCCGGACAGGAAGAACAGCGCACGCAGCCCCCAGTCGGCGAAGCGCGCCAGGTGCAGGCCATACAGCACGCCACGGGTGGCGGTGGCACCACCGGAGGCCGGGCTCTGTTCCAGCAGCCTGCCGTCCACCATGTCGTAACGCAGCGAAGGCGTGTCGATGGAAAGACGCTTTCCGTCACGCTGGCGGATGTCGATCACCGCGTTGCGCGCGCCCGGATTGGACACGGTGAAGCCGGCCACTTCGGCGCCATGCCAGTGGGCGCGCGCATCGTCCAGCAGGCGGGCGATCGGCAGCGGCGCGGCGCGGCCTTCGGCCGGCGCGGTTACTTCAGGCAGGCCACCGAAGGCTTCGCTGAAGAATTTGTCCTCATCCTGCGGGTAGGCCACTTTCACGCCCCAGGGCAGGTACATGATCATCAGGGTGACGATGCCCGTGTAGGTGATCATCGCGTGGTAGGGCAGCGCCATCACCGCGCTGACATTGTGGAAATCCAGCCAGGAGCGCAGGCCCTTGTCTTTGCGGAAAGTGAAGAAGTCCTTGAAGATCTTCTTGTGGGTGATCACCCCGGTGATGATGGCCACCAGCATGAACATGGCGCAGAAGCCGACCAGGTAACGGGCCCACAGCACGGGGATGTAGTGCAGGTCGAAATGCAGGCGGTAGAAGAAATCTCCGCCGCGCGTCTGGCGGGCGTTCAGTTCGTCGCCGGTGTTCGGGTCGAGCGTGGCATCGCCGAAGGCACCGCGGCGGCCACGGCTTGGATCGGCCAGCTCGGGTGGCAGGCGCCAGAACAGCTGCATGGCCGGGTTGCGCGGCTGCGGCAGGGTCACGAACCAGGTCTGGGCCTGCGCCGCATGGGTCTGCAGGTAGTCCACGCCGCGTTGCGCGGCCACATCGATGCTGACGGTGCTGGCCGGCAGTTCCGGGCGCATCCAGCGGCTGATCTCTTCACGGTAGTAGCTTGCGGTACCGGCCATGAAGATCAGCAGCAGCAGCCAGCCGACCAGCAGGCCGGTCCAGGTGTGCAGCCAGGCCATCGACTGGCGGAATCCGTTCTTCATGCCCAGGCTCCCATCAGCCGCGCGATGCCGGCCATCAGCAGGGCAGGGGCGAGGATGCCGATCCACGCACGCAGGGCACTGCGGGTGGCGAATGCCCACAGCGCGGCACAGGCGGCAACCAGGATGGCCAGCAGCATGCCGGTCAGCACGGTCTGGCCCCGCGCGCCCGGCAGGACGACGGCACAGAACACGCCGGTCATGGAGGCCAGCGCATAGCCACCGAAGATCGCGGCCAGCGAGCGCGACAGGATGCCCCAGCGCGGGTTGCGGAAGAAAACACGGGAGCTGGCGGTTGCGGGCGAGCGGTCCACGGTGGTCCTGTCGGTCGGGGAGGGGATCGAACGCGCCTGCGGCCCCCTTGCGCCCCGCGCACGTCGCCCAGCGTGTCCCATCAATGCAGCGCTGCCCGCGCAGACGGGCAGCCGGAGGTCAGGGCTGTACATGGGCACCGGACAGGTCTTCCTTGCCCGTGCGGCCAAGCGCACCACCGATCAGTAAATGATAGGCATTCGCATTCTGTTAATCAAGGCTGCGTGACGAAAGAGGAGTCGTTCCGTGCCCACGCAGCAGGTCAGCGGACCCGCCGCTCAGAAGCGGAACACCACCGTTGCCGCGTGCAGCAGCAGGCCGATCAGGCCGCCAACCAGCGTGCCGTTGAAGCGGATGAATTGCAGGTCGCGGCCGACGCTCAGTTCCAGCTGCTCGACCAGATGGCGCTCGTCCCAGCCCCTGACCGTCTGTGCGATGTGCGTGGTGACGCCCTCGCGCAGTCGCCCGGTCAGGCGCTGTGCGCCTTCCAGCAGATGCTGGTTCAGTGCATCGCGCAGTGCCGGGTCGGACTGCAGGGTGCTTCCCAGCGAGGCGAGGCTGCGCTGCAGGTGGCCGACCAGCGCCGAATCCTCACGCTGCAGGTCGGCGCGCAGACTGGCGTGGATGCGTGCCCAGAGCCCCTGCACGTACTCCTGCAGGGCAGGATGGTCGATCATCTCCTGCTTGAGCTGTTCGATGCGCTCGGCCAGCGCCGGGTCTTCGCGCAGGCGCTGGACGTAGTTGCCCAGCCACGCCTCGTAATCCTGCCGCAGCGGATGCTGCGGCTCGGCCAGTACCTGCTGCAGCTCCTCCAGCACGGCGCGTGCCAGCCGCTCGGCCAGGCTGTCACCGATCTCGTCGATGGGTTTCACCCAGTTCACCGTGCTTGAGAGCGTCGGCCATTCGCGCTGGATGTAGCGCACGATCAGCTGCGACGCGCGCTCCTTCACTTCCGGCTGCTCCAGCCAGCGTCCCAGTCTCTGCAGGCCCTCGTCCAGCACACGCTGGTGGCGCCCGTCGGCGGTCAGCAGGGCAAGCAGCTCGCCGGCGGTGGATGCCGCGTTCCACTGTCGCAACTGCTGCACCACGAACGCGTGCAGCTGCCGGCGCACGGCGCGTTCATCGAAGAAGTCCAGTGCCTGCAACGCCCAGCCGCGTGCCATGTCGGCCAGCATGCGTGCGCGTGCCGGTTCGGCCAGCCAACTGCCGAGACGGCCAGCCGGATCGAACACCTTCAGCTTGGCCAGCAGCACCTGTGGTTCCAGGAACTGATCGCGCACGAACAGCGCCAGACTGTCGCCGATGCGCTCCTTGCTGCGCGGAATGATGGCGGTATGGGGAATCGGCAGGCCCATCGGCCTGCGGAACAGGGCGACCACCGCGAACCAGTCTGCCAGCGCGCCCACCGCTGCCGCCTCGCAGAAGGCGGATACCCAGGCCCAGGCGCCGCGCTCGCCCTGCCAGTGGCTGACCGCAAAACCGGCCAACATCAACACCAGCAGGCCCAGGGCGATGGCTTTCAGGCGTCGCAGCTGGGCGCGGCGCGGATCGATTGCGGACGTCATGGCGGCAGTCTAACCGCCACCGGATGATGCCGGCGCATCGGTAGCGCCGGGCCATGCCTGGCGGCTTTTCAGGGCCCGCTGCGCTCGCCGGGCATCGCCCAGCGCTACCCATTCGTTACAGCGCTTCCAGCTGCCTGCGCAATGCCGCCAGCTGCGTGCGCAGGGCATCGTTCTCGCGAGTGAGCGCGACGACGCGTCGGCGCAGCGCCGGCGCATCCTCACCCAGTTGCTCCAGCGCGGACAGCACTTCCGCATCGCGCAGGGCGATCTCGTCCTCGCTGGGCTCATCGAACGCCATTTCCGCCGGTTCTGGCTTCGCCGCGCGCGGCTTGCGCTTGGACTCGCGTACGCGCTTGGCGGCCTGCTTCAGTTCGTCCTTGCCGCCTGCGGCTGCCGCGCGCTGCTCTTCCTCGGGCAGGTCGGCCACGGCCGCGGCCGCGCTGATCGAGATCACGCCGGCCTTGACCGCTTCCACGACTTCGGCGGCCGCCTGTGCGTGAATGCGTTCGATCATCCCGACCTGGCTGGTGCTCAGCTTCGCTTCGCGGGCCAGTTCCGCACGGCTGATTTTCGGCGCGGGTTCCCACGGTGGGCTGTCTTCACCGGCATCGTCGGCCGATGCGGCGGTGCCATCGCTTTCGCGTTGCAGCTGGGCCTGTTCGATCTGCTTGCGTGCCGACAGGATGTCGCGCTTGCGCAGGGCCAGCACGCCGCGCTGGAAATCGGACACGCTGCGGCGGCCCAGGTGCTGTTCGATCATCCACAGGTGCACGTCCTCCATGCTCTGGAAGCGGCTGTTCTGCACCGTGTTGAACGGCAGGCCATGCTTCTGGCAGATGCCGTAGCGGTTATGGCCATCCACCAGGACATCGCCCCACAGTACCAGTGCATCGCGGCAGCCCTCGGCGAGGATGCTGCGCTCCAGCGCCTCATATTCGTCGGGCGTGAGCGGGTCGATGTAGGCCTTGAGTTCTTCTTTGACGACGATGTCCATGGGCACGGCAACGGGCAGGAACGGAACCGACCATTGTACCTGCTTGCTGTCGCCGGCCCGGGCTTACGCGGTGGCCCGGATCATCTCGCCCAGAGTGCTGGTGATCTGGTCGATCTGGGGCTTGTCCACGATCAGTGGCGGCGACAGCGCGATGATGTCGCCCGTACAGCGCACCAGCAGTCCGCCGTCGTGGAAACAGCGCCGGTAGACCTCGTGACCACGGCTGCCCGGAGCATCCTTGCGCGGGGCCAGCTCGACCGCACCGACCAGTCCGAAGTTGCGGATGTCGATCACGTTGGGGAGCCCCTGTAGGGCGTGCAGCCGCTCCTGCCAGTACTCGCCCAGTTCGATGGCGCGCTCGAACAGGCGCTCCTCTGCATAGACGTCGAGTGTGGCCAGGGCTGCCGCGCAGGCCAGCGGGTGCCCCGAATAGGTATAGCCATGGAACAGCTCGATGGCCTGTGCCGGGCCCTGCATCAGGCCGGCGTGAACCGCATCGCTGGCCAGCACGCCACCCAGCGGAACCGCGCCGTTGCTGACTCCCTTGGCAAAGGTCAGCAGGTCCGGCGTGACGCCGAAACGCTGCGCGGCGAACGGCATGCCGACCCGGCCGAAACCGGTGATGACCTCGTCGAACACCAGCAGGATGCCGTGCTGGTCGCAGATCTCCCGCAGCCGTTGCAGATAGCCGGGCGCAGGCAGGATCACTCCCGCAGAACCGGCGATGGGCTCGACGAACACGGCCGCAATGGTGGACGCGTCGTGCAGGCCGATCAGCCGCTCCAGATCGTCGGCCAGTTCCGCGCCCTGGCGCGGCAGGCCCTTGCTGAACGCATTGCGCTGCAGATCCAGGGTGTGCCGCAGATAGTCCACGCCTGCCAGCTGCAGGCCGAACTGGCGGCGGTTGTTGGGCAGGCCGCCGAGCGCCATGCCGCCGAAGCCCACACCGTGATAAGCCTTCTCGCGGCTGATGAAACGGGTACGCTGGCCTTCGCCGCGCTGGCGGTGATAGGCCAGCACGATCTTCATCGCGGTATCCACCGCCTCGGAGCCCGAGTTGGTGAAGAACACGTGGTTGAGCCCGGCCGGAGCCAGCGCGGCCAGGCGCTGCGCCAGCGCGAATGCCGGTGGCGAACCCATCTGGAAGGCGGGTGAGTAATCCAGCGTGCGTGCCTGTTCGACAATCGCCTCGACGATGCGCGGGCGGGCGTGGCCGGCATTGCAGCACCACAGGCCGGCGGTGCCATCGAGAACCTGGCGCCCGTCCACGTCTTCGTAATGCATGCCTTCGGCCCGTACCAGCATGCGCGGCGCGCCCTTGAACTGGCGGTTGGCGGTGAAGGGCATCCAGTACGCCTCCAGGGAGTCGGGGCGCTGGATGGCCAGCTCGTGCACGTCGCTCGCGGGGTTCTTCATGCCGGTTCCGTCGGGTCCGATGCAGGGACTGTAGCGCAGCCGTCATCGCCCGGACCATGCCCGCCGTGCACACGGGGCATGGCCTGTCACGGCGAGGTCGCGGCGGCACCGGTACAACCGGAACGACACGCACTGCAGGATCCTGCCATGGCCGATTTCCCCGACCGCAGCCACTGGCAGGCGCTGGCCGGCCAGCTCTCCATTCCCGGCCAGGCCTTCATCGCGGGCCGCTACGTGGATGCCGCCAGCGGTGCCCGCTTCGACTGCGTCAGCCCGATCGACGGCCGCGTGCTTGGCACCGTCGCCGACTGCGACGCGCAGGACGTGGAGCGTGCCGTGCAGGTGGCACGGCGCGCCTTCGAGGCCGGCCACTGGTCGCAGGTGAGCCCAGCGCAACGCAAGCGCGTGCTGTTGGCATTGGCGGCGCTGGTGGAAGCGCATGCCGACGAACTGGCCCTGCTGGAAACGCTGGACATGGGCAAGCCGGTGCGCGATGCACGGCGCATCGACCTGCCGGGCGTGGTGCGTTGCCTGGCCTGGACCGCAGAGGCGGTGGACAAGCTGTACGGAGAGATCGCACCGACCGGCCCCCAGGAGCTGGGCCTGGTCACGCGTGAGCCTGCGGGTGTGGTCGGCGCCATCGTGCCGTGGAACTTCCCGTTGCTGATGGCCTGCTGGAAGATCGCGCCGGCGCTGGCCATGGGCAATTCGGTGATCCTCAAGCCTTCCGAGCGCTCGCCGCTGACGGCGTTGCGGCTGGCAGCGCTGGCCAGCGAGGCCGGTCTGCCTGATGGCGTGCTCAACGTTCTGCCGGGCGATGGTGCCCGCGTGGGCGAGCCGCTGGCGCTGCACAGGGATGTCGACGTGCTGGCCTTCACCGGCTCCACCGCCACCGGCGCCAAGCTGCTCGAGCATGCCGGGCGCTCCAATCTGAAGCGGGTCTGGCTGGAGTGCGGCGGCAAGAGCCCGCATATCGTGTTTGCCGATGCGCCCGACCTGGAGCAGGCGGCCAAGGGGGTGGCGCAGGGCATCTTCTTCAACCAGGGAGAAGTCTGCACCGCCGGCTCGCGGCTGCTGGTGCAGCGTTCGATCCGCGAGGAGTTCGTGCATCGGGTGATCGCCCATGGCCAGCGCATGCAGCCGCGTCACCCGTTGGAGGCCGACGCACCGATGGGTGCCCTCGTCGATGCCGCGCATGTGGACAAGGTACTGGCGGACATCGCCATGGCCGAAGCTGACGGAGCGCGCCTGCTGCTGGGGGGACGCCGCGCCGAGGTGGAAGCAGGCGGCTGCTACGTGCAGCCGACCGTGTTTGACCAGGTCCGGCCGGAACAGGCCCTGGCGCGCGAGGAGGTGTTCGGTCCGGTGCTGGCGGTGCTGGGTTTCGACGACGAGGCCGAAGCGGTGCGCCTGGCCAATGACAGCCGCTACGGCCTGGCGGCGGGCGTGTGGACGCGGGACCTGGGCCGGGCACACCGGGTTGCGCGGCAGCTGCGCGCGGGCAGCGTCTGGGTCAACGGCTGGGACGGCGGTGACATGACCGCCCCCTTCGGGGGCTACAAGCAGTCCGGCAATGGGCGCGACAAATCACTGCATGCCTTCGACAAGTACAGCGAGATCAAGGCCACCTGGATCCAGCTGTAGCAGCGGGTCGCGCCCCGAAGGGAGCGGCGGCACCACCGCCCTGAACACATCGCATCGCGTGTGATTGCATCCGTGTCGGCTGAAACCATCGTCACGCCTGCCGGGTCATGCGTGGCAGAATCGGACGATCCGGATTGCCTGCCTTGCCGATGTCGACGATCACCGCTGCCGCGTCACCCGTGAATTCCCCTCGCCGTGTACTGCTGGCCAGCCTGATCGGCACGACCATCGAGTTCTTCGACTTCTACATCTACGCCACCGCCGCGGTGCTGGTGTTCCCGCATCTGTTCTTCCCGGAAAGCAGTGACCAGGCCGCGCTGCTGCAATCCCTGGCCACGTTCGCCGTGGCGTTCATCGCGCGGCCGGTGGGTTCGGCGGTATTCGGCCACTTCGGCGACCGCATCGGCCGCAAGGCCACCCTGGTCGCGGCATTGCTCACCATGGGACTGTCGACTGTCGCAATCGGCCTGCTGCCGACCCATGCGCAGATCGGGCTGTGGGCTCCGGCGCTGCTCGCGCTGTGCCGGTTCGGCCAGGGGCTGGGGCTGGGCGGCGAGTGGGGCGGGGCGGTGCTGCTGGCAACCGAGAACGCACCACCGGGCAAGCGCGCGTGGTACGGCATGTTCCCGCAGCTGGGCGCGCCGCTCGGTTTCCTGCTGTCGGCAGGCATCTTCCTGGTGCTGGGCCGAAGCATGGGGCAGGACGACTTCCTGCAGTGGGGCTGGCGTATTCCGTTCGTGGCCAGCGCATTGCTGGTCGGGCTGGGCCTGTGGGTGCGCCTGAACATCCATGAGACGCCGGACTTCCAGAAGGCGCTGGAACGCAGAGCGCCGGTGCGGCTGCCGATGTGGACGGTGCTGCGCGACCATCCCGTGCCGATGCTGCTGGGTACGCTGGGCGCATTCGCCACCTTCGTGCTGTTCTATCTGATGACGGTATTCAGCCTGGGCCATGGCACGGCGGTACTCGGTTACAGCCGCGAGCAGTTCCTGCTGATGCAGATGGCCGCCATGCTGTTCTTCGCGCTGGGCATCCCGCTGTCGGCGCGCTACGGCGACCGTTGGGGCACCCGCCGGACGATGATCGTGGCCAGCCTGCTGATCCTGGGCTTCGGCCTGCTGTTTGCGCCGTTGTTCCAGCCCGGCAGCCCGTGGCTGGTGCTGGGCTTCCTGTGCCTGGGTCTGTTCCTGATGGGCCTGACCTATGGTCCCTGCGGCACATTCCTGGCCGAGATCTATCCGGTCGAAGTGCGCTATACCGGCGCATCGCTGTCGTTCAATCTGGCCGGCATTCTCGGCGCGGCGCCCGCTCCGTACCTGGCGACCTGGCTGGCCGAGCGCTTCGGCCTGGTCGCGGTCGGCTACTACCTGTGCCTGACCGCGATTGCGACGTTGGCCGCACTGGTGGCACTGCAGCGTCGCGTGCGCTGATCAGCCGAAGATCCGCTTGAGCGTGCGGCCCAGCCAGCCCCCGCCCTGGTGTTCACGGGTGAACTGGTTCAGATGTGACTTGACCTGTTCGGCGTAGGCCTGGTCGTCGCCGCGGATGTGGTTGAACAGCCAGCGCGAGAGCATCGTGCGCAGCTCGTCGCTGATGTCCTCGCCGGCCTGGAACCGCAGCCGGTACTCGGCCACGCGCTTGATGAAGACCTCATGCACGCGCTTGTGGGCAGCGCAGAACGGATAGCCGGCTTCCTCCATCAGCTCTTCTTCGAACGCGAAGTGCGACATGGTGTAATCAACCACCTCGTCGATCACTTCGCCGACAGCAGCACGCTGCATGCTGGCCTGGGCCACATGCAGGTGATTGAGCATCTCGATGATGCGGCGGTGTTGTTGGTCGATCACATCGATGCCGATGTTCAGATCGTCCTGCCAGACCAGTAATGCCATCCCCGGCTCCCCTTCATGCGTGATGTCGGGGCCGACTGTAGGGCTGCTGCCGGCAGGCAGCGTTGATCTGGATCAAAGCGGATCGATCAGGGCAGGGCGGGCTCGCGCGGACGCAGCGGGCTGCCCATGGTGGTGCAGCTGACCCGGTTGCGGCCACCGGCCTTGGCCAGGTACAGCTGACGGTCGGCCTCGGAAATCAGGCGATGCAGCGCATCGCGCTGCGGGCGGAGGCAGCACAGGCCGATGCTGACGGTCATGCGCAGTGTGGCGGTGCCGATATCCACTTCCAGCGCCGCGATGCGCTGGCGGAGTTCCTCGAAGTAGAGCATTGCCTCGTCCTGCTCCATGTCCGGCACCAGCAGGCAGAACTCCTCGCCGCCGAAGCGCGCGATCAAGTCCTGGCTGCGCGCATGCACGGCCACCGCCCCGGCCACGGCACGCAGGGCGTCATCGCCGGCCTCATGGCCGTGCGTATCGTTGATGTGCTTGAAGTGATCGATGTCGATCATCGCCACCGCCACGCTCTGGCCATGGGTCTGCAGCTGGGGCAGCTGGCGCTGGCTCTGTTCCAGGAAGCAGCGGCGGTTGGGCAGGCCGGTCAGGAAGTCCCGGGTGGCCAGATCCTGCAGGGTGCCGATCAGCTCCAGCTGGTCCACGTTCTGCGACACGCGGCAGAAGAATTCCTCGCGCGAGAAGGGCTTGCGCAGGAAGTCGTTGGCGCCGTTCTTCAGGAAGCGCGGAATCAGTGATGCGTCGGTATTGCCGGAAATGCCGATCACCGCCACCTTGTCGCGCGAGCGCAGGGTGCGCAGGCGGCGGGTGAATTCCACGCCCTGCATGCCGGGCATCTCCTGGTCGACCACCGCCAGCCGGATCGCAGGATGGGCCTCGATCGCCGCCAGGCCTTCGTTGCCGTCGGCAGCCTCGTACACTTCGTGGCCGTACATGCGCAGCAGCGCGGCCGCATAGCCGCGTGCCGAGGGCGAATCGTCCACCACCAGCGCGGCGATGCGACGGTTGCGTTCCAGGCGCTGCACCAGCCACACCAGATAGTCGATGCTGCCGGGCGTGTTCTTCAGGACGTAGTCGATGATCTGCTGCTGCAGCACGCGCTTGCGCAGATCCTCGTCATACACGCCACTGACCACCACGGTGGGCAGATCGCGTTTCAGGAAGAATTCGACCACCGCGTCCCTGTCGCCATCGGCCAGAACCAGGCCGGTCAGGACCAGGAACCAGCCGCCGCTCTCATTGAGCAGGCGGTCGGCCTCGGCCAGGGTGGAAGCGACCACGACGGGCAGCTCCAGGCGCTGTTCGATCGCCTCGCGCAGCATGCCGGTGAAGGCACGGGAGTTTTCGACCAGCAGGATCCGCTGCGGAAGCGGATCGGCGAGGTCGCCATCGACGGCGGCCTGCGGCAGGACGGGCATGATGCGGAGGCTCACGTCAGGGAAGTCTTGGCACGGGTAGCGGCGGTTTCGGCCGTAACTTTAGTGGTGGTACCGCATGCGTTGTCATCGCGTGAACGCCGGCTGACACGTTCAGTGTCGGGGCCCGACGAGCGGAGTGGCGGAAGTTCTGCTCGTGGCGCTGGTGCTGGATGATGGTTATGCTGGCTGCGCCACCCTGCCGGCGGCCTGAGGTTGACTCCGTCCGGCTGAGGCAGCCCGCAAGCGAGGCCGAGAGCCCATCCAGTCACGGGGTGGCGAAGTGAGTTTGCCTGGCGTTGTCCAACCGAACACGGGGGTGAGTGTGAATTTCTCTGGTCTGCGTTTTTTGATGCCTGCAATGACTCTGTTGTCCGCACCTGCCGTCGCCGAGGCGGCATGCTGCCCGAGTGACGACAACGGAACACATATGGCTCAGGCGGGGCTTGGTGAGTCCCGTCCAGCAGCGACGAATCTGAGTGCAGATCCGAACTGGCTGGTGTATGGGTTCGAGCGTGAGGGAATCAACTATTATCAGGTGAATGACCTCTCCGGACAGGTCCTGCTGATAATCGGCAAGGTTGACACCACGTTCTGGACGCTCCCGGCCGGCAAAAGTCCGATTGCCGTGTCTTTGCCGTCGCAGCGGCTGGCATTGCCGGAAAAGTCCCAGCGGCATGTGGTACTCAGGCAAGCCGAGTTCTCGCTGGTCGTCTATGGTGCTGGTAGCAACGCAACGTGGGCGATCGAACTGCCGGCTACGAGCCGCTGAAGCACGATCTTTTCCTTGATCGAGGCGGATGAGTGAGAGTCAGGTGATGTCGGCGCGAGCAATCCACGCTGCATGCGTGCTGCCGTGGGTTGCACCCGTGGCCGTTTCCTGCAGTAGCACTCTTACGCGGTTTTGACGTGTCTGCACTTTACCGCCATAGGCCAGTGCACGTGAACTCAGGCGCTCGACGATCAGTTTTGCGGTTTCCAGCGACAAGTGGCGATCTCTGTCCAACAGAGATGCACTGATCAGGATGCCCTGTTGACCATGCAGGCTGCCGCAGCGTGCTTGGATCTGGATCTGCCCCCGTTCGTGTTTGAGCAGCAGTGCGACCGTTTCGGTAAGGGTTCGATAGGCAGCAAGCTGCAGTGCAATGCTCAGCCTGCAGGGGTCGCCCGTCATGCGGGGGAGCGCAACCCTGCTGGTCCGGTCCCAGTTTTCGCTGATGCCGCTGACCTGCAGGGCAACATACAACCCGACCTGCTCGACTTCGGTTGGATACACCAGGCTTGTGAGTTCACGGAACTGGCGTGAATGTGTCGTCGAGGTGTGCAGCAGATCCATTGCAGGTGCATGGTGTCCGTGCATTTTCAGAAGATCGGCAGTCTGGTTCAGTGATTTCTCGACGCCGTCTGCGATCTTCCTGAGATCAAGCGCCCGCTGCCTCAGATCGAGTTCGCTGGCCATATGAGCAGTTCTCGAAAGTCTGGCCGTCTGACTCCCATCCAGATCATGGCGCGCATGCTGATGATAGTGCTGAGTGATGCGGGAACCGAGTAGAAGAAGCGCCGTCCCTGCAACGGCAATGAGCTGCTGCATCATGAATGTTCGCTGGTCGAACGAACCAGGCAGTCCTGATGCTGGTGTTGTCATTGCAATCACTATGTTCAACAGCGGAACACCCACAGCTGCTCCTCGCCAGCCATGGATGCAGGTCAAGGCAACAACCGGCAAAGCCATCACCAGTTGCAGGGATGTCTTGGTGGCATCTGGGAGCTCGACACCCGAGGCCATGAATGCGCCCAGTGATATCAGTAGTGTCAATGCGGCTACGGTAGGCGCGTGCTTCCAAAACTTCCACTCGTACAGTGACCGGCGCCGGATCCAGAGCAGTGCGAGTGGGGCGACAGTCAGTATTGCGATGTAATCACCGAGCACGAAGCGGACAGCTCGTGTCGCAAATGGCACGGAAGACGGGTTCTCGGAGAGCAGGTGGGCCAAGCCCAGTTTCAATGCGGTGGCGATGAGCGCGGCGGAAACCGCCATCGAGAAAAGCCAGCCCTCCGTTGTCGCGGTCATGAATCTGCGATGCGCCCGCACGACCAAGGCTACCGCTGGCATGAGGAACACGGAGCCCAGGATCACCCAAGCCAGCCCATACTTCCCGATGAGTGGATATCGCATCTGGGCAAAGTAAGCATATTCGCCAAGCAGCAGATAGGGCCAGAGGCGGGGAGGGCAGAGCAGCAGCGCAGCGACCCGTATGCCTGCCGGCAGGTAAAACTGGTCGAGCGAGACCTGACGAGCGGCCCAGCACGTGACGGCGTACATCCCAGCGATGAAAAGTCCGATGGGGCGTATCCGGAAGCTCAGCTCGACATCGTTCTTCCACCAGTTCAATCCCAAGCCTCCCTTGCTCGTACCATGGTGGCGTTCCATCCACTCTGGACGTCTACACCTCTGGCGACAGTATCGGCAGATTCCCGCCTACGCAATCGGATCTCTTCTTCGTTACCTGGCTCTTTGCCGCCGACACCAGTTCAGCACTGCTGCGAATTAGTGACATCCATCGCGCTTTGACTGGCAATTCTATGTCAGGTTGCAGATTGCCGACCTTGGTCGAACGGCCACGGCGCATCTGGACAGTGTGCTGCCAGAGGGGCCTGCGGATAGGTGGCCAGCCCATCCAGCAAGGCGATCCGGATCCTGTTTTTCTGAACATCGACGACCCCGGAATAGGCGACGATCCGGCCCAATAGCTGTGAACGGACCAGTTCCTGAGTCTGTTGCGAAAGCGCATGGTGAGGATCGACAAGAGCGGCGGAAATCAGTACTCCGTGCATCTGTCTGAAGACGCCGCACCTGATGCGCACGGAGATCTGACCGGGCTCATACCTGAGCAGCAACGATACGGCCTCAACCACGGTCCGGTATGCGGCCAGCTGCAGATCCACTCCCAACTGACATGGGTCGCCCGTCAGCCGGGGCTGCGTAACCCGGTGCGTATTGTCCCATGCCTCCCGCACGCCACCTGCACGAAGAGCGACGTAAAGCCCGAGACGCTCCAGGGCGGATGGGTAGATCATGCTCGCCTGCGCGCGGAATTGGCGCGAATGGACTTCTGATGTGTGTTTCAGGCTGTTGGCGACAGCGTGGTGCCCTTGCGCGTGCAGCCAGTTCACCATCTCGTTGAGCGACAGGTCCATCCCCTCGCCCAGCCTGCGCAGGTGCGCCGCTCGCTCTCGCAGATCCATTTCGCTGGCCATGTGCGTACTGCGGGCCAGTTTCATCGAGTTTCTGCCGTCTTCCTCACGCAGCCGATGCTGGCTCTGGAAATGCGTGATGCGCGCACCCAGCAACAACAGGGCGACGCTGGCGATGGCCATGGCCTGCTGGGTGGCAAAGGTCGCCTGATCGAATGATGCGGGGTGGTCAGAAGGGGTGCTCAGACCAAGAATCATGTTCACTGCGGCGACACCGACGGCCGCCCCTCGCCATCCCAGCAGGCAGGTCAGGGCGATTGCGGGAATAGGCAGGATCAACAACAACTGCAGCGAGCCAGGGGCCGTGATCGAGGCGGGTACCGGCGTCGCCTGCAGGCCAATGACCAGCATGGCTACTAGTGCTCCGACTGTGGCCGCAACGGACCGGGGTGTCCATTGTTCCTCGGCGCGACGGATCCAGAGCAGCGCGAGTGGCGCCAGGATGAGGATCCCAGTGAAGTCGCCCAGCGCATAGCGCATTACGTTGGTGATAAACGACGCGTTATGCAGCGGCTCCCAGAGCAGGTACGAGATTCCGAGGTTGAGCAGGCTGATGATCGTCGCGGCACAGACCGCGATCGAGATCACGCCGAGGACCGTGGTGCGCGCAAGCAACTTCTGGTGCATGCGTACGATCAGCATCACTGCCGGCATGAGAAATGCCGAGGCCAGAAGCACCCATGCCAACCCGTATTTTTCGAGCAGCGGAATCCGCAGATGGGCGAAGTAGGCGTACTCGCCCAGCAACAGGTAAGGCCACAGGCGCGGTGGACAGAGCAGCAAGGCGGCCACACGCACACCTGCCGGCAGGTAGAACTGGTCTACCGAAAGTTTGCGCGTGGCCACGCAGGCGACGGCATAGATGAGCATCAGCACCAGTCCCTGGGGACTGATCCGGATGTTCACCGGTAGACCTTCCTTCCACCACTGCATCCACGTGCTCCCCCTGCTCCTGTGCAGATTATGCAAACAATCGGTGTGAAGGGATCAAGTCGCACTGCCGTGGAGTCCCGTCAAGGGCGCTGATATCGTCACCACAACGCATCCCGCAGCCTGTACCACGACATCGCAGCCACCAGCAGCGGCATGCGCAGCAGGCGCCCGCCCGGGAACGGCGCGTGCTTCAGGCGCTGGAACACGTCCAGGCGCTCGCTCTGGCCGGCGATTGCCGCAGCGATCACGTCACCCGCCAGTCCGGCTGCCGCCACGCCGTGGCCGGAGAATCCCTGCGCGAAGTACAGATTGCCGTCCAGCCGTCCCCAATGCGGGGCGCGGTTGCGGGTGATGTCGACATAGCCGCCCCAGACCTGATCGAGAGCGA
Source organism: Stenotrophomonas sp. GD04145 (assembly GCF_029835135.1). NCBI lineage: Bacteria > Pseudomonadati > Pseudomonadota > Gammaproteobacteria > Lysobacterales > Lysobacteraceae > Stenotrophomonas > Stenotrophomonas sp. GD04145. Next base: position 167,374 of record NZ_JAODZG010000005.1, read on the forward strand.
CGTCGGCCAGCTGCGGAAAAACCGCGTGCATGCGTCGCTGCATCACTCCGCGCAGCCCGGGCGGCGGTAGCGCCGAGTAGCTGGCGCGGCCCCCGAACAGCAGACGGTGGTCGTGGCTCAGGCGGAAATAGTCCAGCGCCCAGGCAGTGTCTGCTACTGCCATGTCATTACGGATCAGGGTGCGGGCCCGTTCGGGGCCGAGGCACGCACTGGCACCGATATAGGTGCCTACCGGCATGATGCGGTGCTCCAGCACTGGCAGCAGGCCCTGCAGCCAGGCATTGCCGGCGATCACCAGATGCGCGGCGCTGACGCTGCCGTGCGCGGTGTGCAGGGCCGGGCGAGGCCCGCGCTGCACGCGGGTGACCGCAGAGTTCTCGTGGATGACCACCCCGGCCGCGCGCGCTGCGTCGGCCAGGCCGCGCGCATACGCCAGGGGGTGCAGGTGCGCGCTGAGTGGATCGAACATGGCCGCGCGATAGCGCGGGCTGTCCAGCTGCCCACGCAGTGTCTGCCGATCCCACCACTGCATCGGGTAATCGTATTGCTGTTGCAGGTGCTCGCAGTGGGCACGCAGCTCGCGCTCGTGGCGGGCACGGATGGCGACGCTGGCGTGGCCCTCACGCCAATGGCAGTCGATGCCGTAGCGGTCGATGCGGGTGCGCATGGCCTGCACGGCGTCACGTGACCAGTCGAACAGATGGCGGGCATCGTCCCGGCCCAGCTGCCGTTCCAGTTCGTCCACCTCGCAGCCATAGCCCACCAGCGCTTGGCCACCGTTGCGACCGGACGCGCCCCAGCCGATCCGCTGGGCGTCCAGCAGGACCACGTGCTGGCCGCGTGAGGCCAGTTCCAGCGCCGCCGTCAGGCCCGTGTAGCCTGCACCGAGCACTGCGACATCGGCCTGCACGTCGCCCTGCAACGGAGGCAGGGCGGCCGGCTCCGGCAGGCTGGCGGCATACCAGCTGGCTGGAAAGGCGGACGTCACTGCGGGCCTCGCGGGCGCAGGGTGGGAAGACGGGGCGGAGGAGGTTGATCGGCGTTCACGCCCCCAGTTTCGCCGATACTTGGCACCTCGCGCGTGATGGCGACGACTTGCCGCACTCGCGCACCTGCGGGTAACGTGTCTGCACGCCAAGGAGTTTCCCCATGCGTCGCCTGCCCTGGGTGGGCCTTCCCACCGACAGTACGGTGCTTGGCCATCATCGCTTTGCGGTGGCCGGCGAGAAGTATGTCCGCGCCCTGGCCGAGGCAGCGGAGGTCACGCCGCTGGTGCTGCCCAGCCTGCAGCCGCCGCTGCCGGCGCGCGATTGGCTGCAGGGCCTCGACGGTCTGCTGCTGACCGGTGCGGTCAGCAACATCGAGCCGCAGCATTACGACGGTGGCCGCAGCTGGCCCGGCAATGCGCATGATCCTGCGCGCGATGCCAATGCCTTCGCACTGCTGGACGAGGCGCTGGCGATGGACCTGCCGGTGCTGGCGATCTGCCGTGGCTTCCAGGAATTGAACGTCGCCCTGGGAGGCAGCCTGCATCCACAGGTCCATCGGGTACCCGGGCTGGCCGATCATCGCGAAGATCCGCAGGCGCCCGTGGACGTGCAGTACGGGCCGTCCCACGCGGTCACACTGGTGGCGGATGGGTGGCTGGCGGACTGGCACGGCGAGGGGAGGGTGCAGGTCAATTCGGTGCACGGCCAGGGCATTGCCCGCCTGGCCAGCGGCCTGCAGGTCGAGGCCCGCGCCGATGACGGGCTGGTCGAGGCGGCACGCAGCCCGCGCCACCGCTTCGTGCTCGGCGTACAGTGGCACCCGGAGTGGCGCGTCATGCAGGCGCCGTTCTATCACGCTATTTTCCGTGCGTTCGGCCAAGCTTGCCGGCAGCATCAACAGAACCAACTGGATTCCCGATGAGTTCCCGAACGCGCCCGCGCAAGACGGCAACGCCCCCCGCACCGCAGGAGAGCAGCCTGCTGCGCTGGCTGAAGGAGCGGCGTATCACCGAAGTCGAATGCCTGGTGCCCGACATCACCGGCAACGCGCGCGGCAAGATCATTCCCGCCGACAAGTTCTCGCACGACTATGGTACCCGCCTGCCCGAGGGCATCTTCGCGACGACGGTGACCGGCGAGTTTCCGGATGACTACTACGAACTGACCTCGCCGTCGGACTCGGACATGATGCTGCGCCCGGATCCGGATACCGTGCGCATGGTGCCGTGGGCCGCCGATGCCACCGCGCAGATCATCCATGACTGCTACACCAAGAATGGCGAGCCGCATGAGCTGGCGCCGCGCAATGTGCTGCGTCGCGTGCTGGCGGCCTACGCCGAGCTGGGCCTGCGCCCGGTGGTGGCGCCGGAACTGGAGTTCTTCCTGGTGCAGAAGAACACCGACCCGGATTTCCCGCTGCTGCCGCCTGCCGGCCGCTCCGGTCGCCCGGAAACAGCGCGGCAGTCGTATTCGATCGATGCGGTCAACGAGTTCGACCCCATCCTCGACCTGATGTACGACTACGCCGATGCCATGAAGCTGGACGTGGACACGCTGATCCACGAATCCGGCGCGGCACAGCTGGAAGTCAACTTCACCCACGCCGATGCGATGGATCTGGCCGACCAGGTTTTCCTGTTCAAGCGCACCATGCGCGAGGCGGCGATGCGCCACGGCGTGTACGCCACTTTCCTGGCCAAGCCGATGGAGAACGAACCGGGCAGCGCCATGCACATCCACCAGAGCCTGGTGCGGGTGAGCGATGGCAGCAACGTGTTCGCCGGTGAGACCGATGCCGAAGGCGAGTTCAGCCCGGTGTTCGGCCATTATCTTGGGGGGCTGCAGAAGTATGCGCCGCAGGCGATGGCGTTCTTCGCGCCGAACGTCAATTCCTATCGCCGGCTGGTGTTCGGCGAGGTGTCGCCGAGCAACGTGCACTGGGGCTTCGACAACCGCACCTGCGGCCTGCGCGTGCCGCTGGATACACCGGAGAACATGCGGGTGGAGAGCCGATTCGCGGGCTCCGACGCCAATCCCTACCTGGCGATGGCCGCCACCCTGGCCTGTGGCCTGCTCGGCATCCGCGAGCGGCTGGCGCCGGATGCGCCGGTCACCGGCAGCGCCAAGGAACTGGGCTACAACCTGCCGCGCTCGCTGGGCGAAGCGCTGGACGGGCTTGAGCGCTGCGGCGAACTGCAGGCGCTGCTGGGCGAGCGCTTCTGCCGGGCCTACATCTCGGTCAAGCGCAAGGAGTACGAGACCTTCTTCCGTGTCATCAGCTCGTGGGAGCGCGAGTTCCTGCTGCTGAACGTGTGAAAGCGTGGAATAGAAAAATCCGCCGCCGGGGGGTAGGCTGGCATCCGTCGCCGGCCCGAGCCGGCCCCCCTCCCCGCATTCTGGAGCACCCGATGAAGCTGCGTATCCTCACGCTCGGCCTGGCCTCCGCCATGCTCGCCGCCTGTGGCGGTGGCAACGGTGGCAGTCAGGACAGCCAGGTCCTGAACGTCTACAACTACAGCGATTACATTGCCGAGGACACCATCCCGACCTTCGAGAAGGAAACCGGGATCAAGGTGACCTACGACGTGTTCGACAGCGATGAGATGGTCGAGACCAAGCTGCTGGCCGGCAACAGCGGCTACGACGTGGTGGTGCCGACGCTGAACTTCTTCGGCCGGCAGATCCAGGCGGGCGTGTTCCTGCCGCTGGACAAGAGCAAGATCCCGAACCTGGCCAATCTGGACCCGGCGGTGATGAAGCGCATCGCCACCCAGGATCCGGACAACCGCTACGGCGTGCCGTACATGGTGGGCACCACCGGCATCGGCTACAACGTGGACATGCTGAAGGAGCGTTTCGGCGGCAGCGCCGACATCGCCAACAGCTGGGACCTGGTGTTCAAGCCGGAGAACATCAGCAAGATGAAGGACTGCGGCGTGACCATCCTGGACACGCCGGCCGACATGATCCCGATCGCACTGCACTACCTGGGCCTGGACCCGCACAGCGGCGATCCGGCCGAGCTGCAGAAGGCGGCCGACCTGTTGAAGTCGATCCGCCCGTACGTGCAGAACTTCCACTCCTCGCAGTACGTCGGTTCGCTGGCCAACGGCGGCACCTGCCTGGTGGTCGGCTGGTCGGGTGACATCATCCAGGCCCGCGACCGCGCCGAGGAGGCCAGCAACGGCGTGCATGTCGCCTATTCGATTCCGAAGGAAGGCGCACCGCAGTGGTTCGACATGCTGGCGATCCCAAAGGACGCCAAGCATCCGGAAGCCGCTTACAAGTTCATCAATTACCTGCTGGAGCCGAAGGTCGCTGCGGCCAATACCAACTTCATCCACTACGCCAACCCGGTGCCGACCGCGACCCCGCTGGTGGACGAGGCGATCCGTACCGACCCGACCATCTACCCGCCGGCCGATGTGGCCGCGAAGATGTTCACCTATTCGATCAACACCCCGGAGACGGACAAGCTGTACACCCGTCTGTGGACCGAGGTGAAGACCGGCAGGTAGTACCGGCCGCTGGCCGGCAAACCGGCTCAGGCAGCGCTGCGGCACCGCTCAAGGTGCCGCAGGATGTCCGGTAGCAGGTCGCGTGCATCACGGCCTCCGTTGCACAGGAACGACGAACTCATCCGCTGCAGGTTGTGCATGCCGATGAAGAACAGTCCTGGCTCGGGTGACACCCCGAACTCGCCCCGCGGATAACCATGCGCATCCAGCGCGCCGTCCACGGCCAGCCATGGCCATTCGGCGACAAAGCCGGTGGCCAGCACCACCGACCGGATGCCTGCGCTCTGCAGGTCCAGGAAGGAGGGCGACGACGGCAGCTCCCAGTCCAGGTAGACCTCCTCGGGAATGTAGCGGGCGTCGTCCGTGCGCGGTTCCGGTCGCGTGGCGTAGTACGCACTGGCCAGCCCGTCGAGGTAGGCGAACTCGGCCCGCGTGGCGTCGATTGCACGGCGCAGTTGCGGCTGTACGTCGGCGAAGCTGCACGCATGACCGCTCAGCTGCTGCAGGCGCCCGAGCAGCGCGATGCCGTCGCGGTGCATGCTCATCAGGCTGATCGAGCTGCCACGGCCACCATTGCCCTTGCCGGATATCAACGGAAATTCCGCTGTCCTGGCCTTCCGCAGCGCATCGGGTTCGCCAGCGAGCACGCCGGCCGATTCGCTCACATGCTGATGGATACGCCCGGCCATGTCCCACCAGAGCATCGAGTCCTTGCCACGCAGGCGGCGCGTATGTGATGGACGGTCGGCCAGTGACCAGTAGACCCTTCGCCCGCTGGCATGCAGGTCCTGGGCGATCTGCGCGCCCGACTGCCCCCCACCGATCACCAGCACCGCGCCTTCGGCCAGCTGGCCGGCATTGCGGTACTGGCCCGAATGCAGCACGGTGAGCGTTGCGCTGGGTGCGAAGGGAACCCGCGGCATGCGGGCCCGGCGATACTCCCCGGTGGCCACCACCACCGACCGTGCGTGGATGCGGCCCTGATCGGTGGTGACCGCATAGCCGCCCGCAGCGGGAGCGACCCGCTGGACCGTGCAGCCTTCCTTCACCGGCAACGCGCGCGCCTGTGCGTAGCCGGCAAGCATGTCGATGACGTCCGGAGCGGTCATGAAGCCCTCCGGATCGTCGCCGGCATAAGCGTGATCATGCAGCGCCATGGTCATGTTGGCGGTGTTGACCTGGAAGGCGTCCCAGCGCCGTCGCCAGCTGGCACCCACGTGTTCCGATTCCAGCACCAGATGCTCGACGCCGGCCTCCTGCAGGACCGCGCTTGTTGACAGTCCGGCCTGACCGGCCCCGATGACGACGACGTCCAAGGGGCGCAAGGGTGATGCAGCAGTGTGGGCAGCAGGTGCGGGCATGGAGAGGGCAGATCCTTTGGCGGATGGCCACGATTCCGCCGCGCTGGTGGGCATCGGTCAATGATTGCGACTCCAAAAAGCGTTGCAGATACCTGTACGGCTGCTGTGGTGCGGGTCTGGCGGTCATGGCGGCATGCCTTGCAGCGTCCGGGTGCAGGACTATCGCGACATGCGCCGCGCGCAGATCCGCGCAGGGAAGGGCGCGGGAGGCACTTTCACTCCGCGTCCGCACGTCCTCCCCTACCGTCCCGTATGGCACGACCACCGCCACGACGAGACAATGACCGACCACCCCTCGCGCACCGATGCCCCCACCGACGAAGCCCCCTCCACCCACGAGGACAAGCCTTCGCCGCTGAAAAACCCCAAAGTCCGCTGGACGCTGGCCATCATCGGCGTCGTCGTGGTCATCGCCCTGGTTGCCTGGCTGATCTACCACCTGCTGGTCGGCCGCTACCTGCAGGACACCAACAACGCCTATCTGCAGGCCGACGCTGTCGCGGTCGCTCCGCGCATCAACGGTTACGTCACCGAAGTGCTGGTGCAGGACAACCAGTGGGTCAAGGCCGGCGAACCGCTGCTGCGCATCGACCCGCGTACCTACCGTGCCACGCTGGACCAGGCCGAGGCCGTGATCGCCGTGCGCGAAGCCGACATCGCCGCTGCTGCCGCGGGGGTGCAGGGCCAGCAGTCCAGCCTGCTGCAGGCACGGACCCAGCTCACCGCGGCCGCCGCCTCGCTGCGTTTCGGCCGGTCAGAGCTGGCGCGCTTCACCCCGCTGGCGGCCAGTGGTGCCGACACCCATGAACACGTTGAAAGCCTGCGCCACGATGTCGAGCGCGCCCAGGCCCAGTACGACGCGGCCAAGGCACAGATCCAGGGCGCGCAGAGCCAGATCGAAGCCAGCCAGGCCCAGCTCGAGCAGGCCCAGGCCGGACTGAAACAGGCGCAGGCCGACGCTGCGCAGGCCAGAGTGGCGTTTGAGGACACCGAGCTGCGCGCGCGCATCGATGGCCGTGTCGGCAACAAGACCGTGCAGGTCGGCCAGTTTGTTGCTGCCGGTACCCGCACCATGACCATCGTGCCGGTTGCTTCGCTGTACCTCGTCGCCAATTTCAAGGAAACCCAGGTGGGCCTGATGCGCGCCGGCCAGGCGGCCGAAATCAAGGTCGATGCGTTGCCAGGCACCCCATTGCGCGGCACGGTGGAGAGCATTTCGCCGGGTACCGGCTCGCAGTTCGCGCTGCTGCCGCCACAGAACGCCACCGGCAACTTCACCAAGGTCGTGCAGCGCGTGCCGGTGCGCATCCGGGTGGACGCAGGTGCCGAAGCACGCAAGGTGCTGGTGCCGGGCATGTCGGTGGAAGTGACCGTCGATACCCGCAATGCAAAGGATGCGCGCGAGCGCACCCAGGACGAGGCCGAGGCCATGGCCGCGCCGGCGCGATGAACGCCACCCGTGCCCACGCAGCACCTGTCGCCGGAGGCAAGGCGGATGCCGCGGCCTGGCTGGCCGTGGCGGCCGGCACCATCGGTTCGTTCATGGCTACGCTGGACATCTCCATCGTCAACGCCGCGTTGCCCACCATCCAGGGCGAAGTGGGCGCCAGCGGCACCGAAGGCACCTGGATCTCCACCGCCTTCCTTGTCTCGGAAATCGTGATGATTCCGCTGACCGGCTGGTTCGTGCGCACGCTGGGCCTGCGCACTTTCCTGCTGATCTGCGCCACGCTGTTCACTGCCTTCTCAGTGATGTGCGGCCTGGCCGATTCGTTGCCGATGATGATCGCCGGACGGGTAGGGCAGGGTTTTGCCGGTGGTGCGCTGATCCCGACCGCGCTGACCATCGTCGGCACGCGGCTGCCGCCGAAGCAGCAGCCGCTGGGCACGGCGCTGTTCGGCATGACCGTCATCCTGGGCCCGGTGATCGGCCCCTTGCTGGGCGGCTGGTTGACCGAGAACGTCAGCTGGCACTACGCGTTCTTCATCAACGTGCCGATCTGCGCCGGCCTGGTTGCCCTGCTGCTGCTCGGCCTTCCGCATGAAACGTCTGATTGGGGTGGGCTGCTGCGCGCAGACTGGCTGGGCATCGTCGGCATGACCGCCGGCCTGTCCGCGCTTACCGTGGTGCTGGAAGACGGCCAGCGCGAGCGCTGGTTCGAATCGACGATGATCGTGGTTCTCAGCATCGTCTCGGTGCTGGGCTTCGCGCTGCTCGCGCTTTCGCAGTTCACCAGCAAGGCGCCGGTCATCCGCCTCAACATCCTGTTCCAGCGCAGTTTCGGCGCAGTGTTCGTGATGGTGATGGCGGTGGGCATGATCCTGTTCGGGGTCATGTACATGATCCCGCAGTTCCTGGCGATCATCGCCGGCTACAACACCGAGCAGGCCGGCTATGTGCTGCTGCTGGCCGGCCTGCCGACCATCCTGCTGATGCCGTTGATGCCGAAGATGCTGGAAACGGTCGACGTACGCATCATGGTGTTCGGCGGCATGCTGTGCTTCGCCGCTGCCTGCTTCGTCAATCTGGGGCTGACTCCGGACAGCATCGGCCCGCACTTCGTCATAGGCCAGCTGCTGCAGGGCTGTGGGCTGGCGTTGGCGATGATGGCGTTGAACCAGGCGGCCATCACCTCGGTGCCGCGCGAGTACACCAGCGATGCGTCCGGCCTGTTCAACGCCGCGCGCAATCTCGGCGGCTCGATCGGGCTGGCCATCATTTCCACTTTCCAGGAACGCCGCACCACCCTGCACATCGATGCGATCGGCAGCAGCGTTACCGCAAACTCGACCATCGCACAGGACGCGCTGCATGCCTACGGCCAGCAGCTGGGCGACGCCACCCAGGCGATGGCCGTGCTGGCGCAGACGGTGCAGATGCAGGCGATGGTGATGGCCTACAACGACCTGTTCTGGATCTTCGGCCTGATCGTGGTGGCCACCCTGCCGCTGGTCTTCCTGCTCAAGCCCCTGCCCAAGGGCGTTCCATTGGCGATGCACTGATGACTTCGACGACCTTGCCCGTTTCCCCCCTTCTGCGCCGGCTGTGCCCGGCCACCCTGCCGCTGCTGCTGGCGGGCTGCATGGTGGGGCCGGATTACGTGAAACCGGACGTGGCCACGGTCGCTACCGCGCAGGCGCAGCTCCCACGCGCGGCGCAGGCCGGCGTGCAGCCCGCCAGCCCGCCCAGCCAGTGGTGGCGCGCGCTCAACGATCCGCTGCTGGACCAGCTGGTGGACGAAGCGCTGCGCAACAGCCCCAACCTGCGCGCCGCCCAGGCCAAGCTGCTGGCCTCGCGCGCGCTGCAGCGACAGCGCCGCGCCGAGCAGCTGCCCAGCGTGGGCGCGGCGGCGGGCTACGCCAACATCAAGGCACCGGATTCGCTGGAAAACAGCGTGCGCGGTCTGGGCGAGAACATCGCCGGCGTGGCCGAGGCCAACGGCCGTCCGCAGGAGGCGGCGCAGCTGCGCCAGCAGTTCGCCGATATCGATCTGGACACCGAGCTGTACGTGGCCGGCTTCGACGCCAGTTGGGAACTGGACCTGTTCGGCCGCCGACGCCGCGCGGCCGAGCAGGCCGCCGCCGAAGCCGAGGCCAACGCCGCAGCACTGGCCGATGCGCAGGTGCAGCTTGCCGCGGAACTGACCCAGGTCTACCTCGGCTACCGCAGCAGCCGCGAGCGTATCGCCCTGGCCGAGCACAACCTCCGAGCCGCCGATGAAAGCCTGCAGCTGACCCGTCAGCGCCGCCAACGCGGTGCGGATTCGGACCTGCAGGTGGAGCGCGCGCAGGCCCAGCTGCAACAGCAGCAGGCTGCGCTGCCGCCGCTACAGGCACAGGCCGACGAAGCCCGGGATGTGCTGGCCCTGATGGTAGGCCGCGAGCCGGGGGCGCTGGATGCGCGGTTGGCGGCAGACCAGCCGCTGCCGGTGCTGCCGGCCAGCGTCCCGGTGGACGATGCGGGCGCGTTGATCCAGCGCCGGCCGGATGTGCGCAAGGCTGAGCGCGAGCTGGCGGCATCCTCGGCGCAGATCGGCCAGGCGATCTCGGCGTATTTTCCGCAGGTGACCCTGCTGGGCAGCATCGGCGCGGGCGCCACCTCGGTTTCCGACCTGGGGCGGGATTCAGCCGCCACCATCGTCGCCCCGTTCCTGCGCTGGTCGCTGTTCGACTTCGGCGTGAACAAGGCCCGTGTGGCCCAGGCTCGGGCCGGCAATGAGGCCCGGTTGGCGGCCTACGAGGGCACGGTGCTGGCTGCACTGCAGGATGCCAACACCGCGTTGGCGCGCTTCGGTGCGGCCCGGCAGCAACTGCAGGCCAGTGTCCGCGCCGAGGCTTCGGCGGATCGCTCGCTCGCGCTGATGAGCCAGCGTCGACAGGCGGGTGCCACCTCGCAGATCGATCTGCTGGACGTACAGCGCCAGCGATTGCAGGCGCAGGATGCCGCCGCCCAGGCGCGGCTGCAGTTGCTGGTGCGGTATGTGGCGTTGCAGAAGAGCCTGGGGCTGGGCTGGCAGGAGGCGCCG